>JAHHTB010000047.1 GCA_020024855.1 Fusobacterium sp. | reverse complement strand
AGAGTTACAGGACCATCATTTAAAAGTGAAACTTTCATATCAGCTCCAAAAACTCCATGTTCAACTTTATTAAGTCCAAAAGTCTTAAATGTTTCAATAAATTTTTCATATAAAGGAATAGCAACTTCAGGTCTTGCAGCCTCAATAAAACTAGGTCTTTTTCCTTTTAAGCAATTTCCATAAAGAGTAAATTGAGAAACAATAAGTATATCTCCTTTTATATCATCAAGACCTAGATTCATTTTTCCCTCTTCATCTTCAAAAACTCTAAGTCCCTTTATCTTATTTGCAAGCCACTCTACATCTTTCATTGTATCTGAATGAGTAACTCCAAGAAGAACAAGAAATCCTTTATCAATTTTTCCAACTGACTTTCCATCTATTTTAACTTCTGCTGAAGCAACTCTTTGAACTACTGCTCTCATTATATTCCTCCCACTTAAATTTGTTATTTTGATTATATCACAAATACAAATAAAATTATATCTCAATATAAGTTATTCTTAAGAATTAAAATAAAAGAGTGTAGAAAACTTGGAAAAAAATGACTAAAGTGTTATAATCATAGAAAGCATTTTTTTTAATAAAATTAGGAAGAGGTAAGATGATGGCAGAAGAAAGAACACTTACAGAATTTGCAAGAGTTATCAACTCTGACAGGTATCAATATACAGAGAGCGATATATTTATAATGGAAAATACAGAAGAAAGAGAAGCTGTATTTGATATGTATTTTAGAAGTACTGAGGACAATGGATTTGCCGTTGTTTCAGGAATAAGAGAAGTTGTAAAACTTATTGAGATTTTAAATAATACAAGTGAAGAGGAAAAAAGAGAATACTTTTCAAAAATAATAAGTGAAAAACATCTTGTGGAATATCTTGTAAAGATGAAGTTTACAGGAGATATTTATGCAATGAGAGAGGGAGAACTTGCCTATGCAAATGAGCCAGTTATTACAATAAAAGCTCCTCTTGTTCAAGCAAAAATATTAGAAACTCCTTTACTAAATATAATGAATTTACAGATGGCAATAGCAACAAAAGCCTCAAGAGTTACAAGAGCAGCAGCTCCAATTGGGGTATCAGCATTTGGAAGTAGAAGGGCTCATGGATTTGATAGTGCAGTAAGTGGAACAAAGGCAGCTATAATAGGTGGTTGTTCATCTCATTCTAACCTTGTGGCAGAGTATAAGTATGGTGTGCCTAGTGTTGGAACAATGGCTCACTCCTATATTCAAACTTTTGGTGTTGGAAGAGAGGCAGAGAAAAAAGCCTTTGATGCTTTCATAAAATATAGAAGAGAGAGAAAAGCAAACACTTTAATTCTTCTTATAGATACATACAATACATTAAAAATTGGAATAAAAAATGCAATAAGAGCATTTAAAGATAATGGAATTGATGATAATTATGAAGGAATTTATGGAATTAGAATAGATTCTGGAGATCTTGCATATCTTTCTAAAAAATGTAGAGAAGAACTTGATAATGCAGGATTAAAGAGAGCAAAAATATTTTTAACAAATGCTCTTAATGAAGATTTAATAAAATCATTAAAGCAACAAAATGCTTGTGTAGATATTTTTGGTGTTGGAGATGCTATTGCAGTAAGTAAATCTTACCCATGTTTTGGTGGAGTTTATAAAATAGTTGAAATAGACAAAGAACCTGTAATAAAACTTTCAGAAGATGCTATAAAAATTTCAAACCCTGGATTTAAAGAAGTATATAGAATATATGATCATAAAGGACTTGCTTATGTAGATATAGTAACTTTAGCAAGAGAAGATTCAGATAAAGATAGATTTTTATCAGGAAAAACTTTTACAACAAGAGCCGAACTTGACGAATATAAATGTAGTATTTTGAAAGAGGGAGAATATACTTGTAAAAAACTTACAAGAACTTATGTAAAAGCTGGTAAAACTACCGAAGAATATGATAAACTAGTAGATGTATTAAATTCTCAGAAATATTATTTGGAAGGTCTAGAAAAACTTTCAGAAGAGAGAAAAAGGCTAGAATTTCCACATAGATATAAAGTAAATTTATCTAGTGATTTACGTAAATTAAAATATTCATTGATAGATAAGATATCTGAAGAATTAAATGATGAAAAATAAAACTGAGGGGGAAAAATGGAATTACTAAAAAGTTTAATAGTGTCACAAGGGGAGGTTAAAAACTCTGCTTTATTAAAGGTGGATAGTTTTTTAAATCATCAAATAGATCCAGTATTGATGTATGAGATAGGAAAAGAACTTAAAAGAAGATTTGCAGAGGAAAAAATAACAAAAGTTCTAACAATAGAGGCATCGGGAATAGCAATAGGAGTAATGGCAGCTTATGTTTTCAATGTACCTATGGTATTTGCTAAAAAGAAAAAGCCTTCTACAATGGACGATAGTTATAATGTAACTGTTCATTCATTTACAAAAGATACAGATTATAATATCACTATATCAAAAGAATTTATAAATAATAGAGATAAAGTTCTTATTGTTGATGATTTCTTAGCAATGGGAAATGCTGTAATTGGTCTTAAAGATATAGTTGAGTCAGCAGGTGCAGAAGTTGTAGGAGTTGGAATTGTTATTGAAAAAGGTTTCCAAAAAGGTGGAGATATGTTAAGAGAACAAGGAATGAAAATAGAATCTCTTGCAATAATAGATAGTCTTGAAGGAAATAAAATAATATTTAGAGATTAATAAAAAAATCAGCCTTTTTTAAGGGCTGATTTTTTTATGGAAAACTATTTTTTATCTACATATAAAATATAAAAAATAATTGGAAGGAATACTCCACCAGATAAAAAATTTCCAATGGTAACAGGAAATAAGTAGTTTGTAATTGTTTTTAGAATAGGAAGGTAACTTGGACAAAGAAATTTTCCTATTGAAAAAATATACATATTTGCAACAACGTGTTGATAGCCAGAAAGAACAAAAAGCATAATAGGAAACCAGCAAGCAAAAAGTTTTCCAATGGCATCTGTTGCACTAAGAGCCATAACAATACCAATAGCAACAAGAAGATTACATAAAAATCCACTAAAAATTCCTTCTATAAAAGAAATATTTATTTTTGAAATACAAGCATTTAAAACAACTTCTTGGATATTTTGAAGTAAGAAAGTTCCAGAATAAAAAGATATAAAAGCAACAAAAATACTTCCTAAAAAATTTCCTATCCATACAAGAATAAGATTTCTTACAAGCTGGAAAAGTGTTATATCTTTTGTGAAAAATGAAAGAGAAAGTAGACTATTTCCTGTAAAAAGAGATGTGCCTGTAAATACACAAAGCATAAGTCCAATAGGAAATATACTTGCTCCAAGAAATTTTGAAAAAGGAAAATCAAAAGTTTGAGCAATTAAAAAACCAATACATGCAAGTGAAATAAACATACCAGCCATAAATCCAGAAATTAAAATTTTAATAGAGCTTTTCTCTCTTCCTCTTGTAATTCCCATATCAATTACAGAAGAAATTGTTTCAATAGGATTTAAAAAAGTTTTAGACATAATAACCTCCTAAAAATTTATAAAAAAAGCCGAACATCTAGGCTTTTTTGCCCAGACGGTCGGCATTATAATTGTTATACTTCATGTGGTTAATTCCACTTCCGTCAGTAATATAACAATTAAATGATAACATGAAAATTTTCCTTTGTCAAAAACTATCTTGTTACTAGTTAAAAGAATAGATATATAGTATAATAAGTTAAAAGGAGAGTGATGAATTTGAGAAAATATTTAGAGAGCAGACAATATGAAACAGTAAAATTTGTTTTTTTAAAAGCAGTACACGAACTTTTTGAAGGGCATATAGCTGAAATTCAAAATTCATTAAATAATGGTTCTTATGCAGAAATTTATCATCTTGAAAAAAGAGAGATAAGAATTTTGACAGAAGATGAAGTTAATATGATAAGAGAAAAAATGAAAGAGATAATAGAAAATGATATTCCTATAACTCTTGTTACAGATAATGTTGATGATTTAAAAAGAAAAGCAGAAACAATGAAAAGAAGTGATATAAAACATATTCTTGAAAACTGTGGTTGGGCAAGATTAAAAGAGTATAAAATAGGAGATTATGTAGATTATTTTTATCTTGAGCCAGAAAACTCAACAGGAAAAATTATGGATTTTGAAATCTATAAATATAATCGTGGAATAATTTTTAAAACTCCTCTTGAAGTTTTTGATTTTAAAATTGCCCCATATAAAAATACACCAAAAATAGCTAAGGCTTTTCATGAAAGAGATAGATGGGAAAAAGTTATGGGTATAAATTATGTGGGAAGTATTAATGAAAAAGTATTTGAAAATAAAATTATAGAGCAGATAATGCTCAATGAAACTTTCCATGATAGAAAGATAGCAGAGATAGCAACAGAGATACTTAGCAATAAAAAAATAAGAATAGTAACAATTGCTGGTCCATCATCTTCTGGAAAAACAACTCTTTCTAAAAAAATGGAACTTCAACTAAAAACAGGTGGGGTAGAAACTCTTGCAATCTCTCTTGATAACTATTATATAGGTAGAGCAAATGTTCCCCTTGATGAAAATGGAGAAAAAGATTTTGAAACAATAGAAGCTTTAGACTTAGATCTTCTTAATAAAAATCTTGAGGAATTAATAAGAGGAGAGGAAACAGAACTTCCGATTTATAATTTCTTTACAGGAGAAAGAGAGGAAAAAACTCAAAAAGCTAAGTTATCAAAAGATGGAATTATAATAATAGAAGGTATCCATGGATTAAATGATAGACTTACAAGCCATATTCCAAGAGAGAATAAGTATAAAATATATATAAGTTGTCTTACTCAAACAAATATGGATATGCATAATAGAATTCACACAACAGATGTGAGAAAAATAAGAAGAATTGTAAGAGATAGTCTTTCAAGAGAAACAACAGGAGAGAATACTCTTGCTATGTGGAACTCTATAAGAAGAGGGGAAGAAAAATGGATATTTCCATTCCAAGAGGAAGCTGATGCAATATTTAACTCTAGTTTTACTTATGAGCTAGGAGTTCTTAAGCCATATGCTTTAAAAGAACTTATAAAAGTAAAGGTAACATCTGAACAATATGAAGAAGCTAAAAAACTTGCAAGTCTTTTAAGTTGCTTTGTGGATATAGACCCATCTTTTATACCAGTTGATTCAATATTAAAAGAGTTTATTGGTGGAAGTGTTTTCTATAGCTACTAAAAAATAGAATAAAAATTAAGGAGAAAAATTTTGAGAAAAATAAAAAAAGTTTTATTATTTGTTGTGGCAGAATGTTTTAAAGCTTTATTTAGACTTTTAATGTTTGCCCTTGTTGTTTATATTGCTGGAAAAATAATTGCACTAGAAACTAAGAAAAAACCTATTGAATCAAAAACATATATAGAACTGACACTTTCTGATGAAATATCTGAAAGTAGAGTTATAACACCTTTTGATTTAAGAAAAGAGATGAACTTCTATGGACTTTTAAAAAATCTTGAAAAGGCTGAAAGTGATGAGAGAGTGGAAGGGCTTATATTGAGATTAGATAATATAGGACTTAGTAGGGGGCAGATTGAGGAGTTTTCAAATAAAATTTTAGAATTTAAAAAGAATGGGAAAAAAGTGTATGCTTATGCTCCATCTTTTACAAATCAAAATTATGTGATAGCATCACTTGCTGATAAAATAATAATGCCAAAAACAATGGGAGCTATGTCTGAAATAAAAGGATATTTTATGGAAATTCCATATTACAAAGCTCTAGGTGATAAGATTGGTGTTAAGATGAACGTAATTCATATAGGTGATTACAAAAGTGCTGGAGAGTCTTACGAAAGAACAGATATGAGTAAAGAGCATAGAGAAAATATGACAAGAATGCTTGACACTGTTTATAATAATTTTGTTGAAACTGTTGCAAAAAATAGAAAACTAGATAAAAAACTTTTAAATGAGAGAATTCTTGATGGAAGACTTGTTTTAGCTGACCCAGAAACAATGGTAAGAAATGGACTTGTTGATGAATTAGAATACTATGAAAGTTTTCTTGCAAAAAATGAAATAGTAAATAAGATAGGAATAGATGAATATCTTTCAAGAAGACATATAGATTATGAAGCAAAAAAGAAAAAAGATAATAAAGTAAAAGATAAGATTGCAATAATCTATGCAGAGGGAACAATAAATTATTCTGATGATACAAGAAAAATAAATGAGGTAATTATTCCAGAGAAAATACAAAAAGAGTTAAGAATAGCTGAAAAAGATTTAGAAATAAAAGGAGTGGTTATAAGAATAAACTCTCCAGGTGGTTCGGCTCTTGCTTCAGATATAATTTATAGTAGTGTAAAAAATATGACTAAGCCTGTATATATTTCAATGGGAGGAGTAGCAGCTTCTGGAGGATATTATATAGCTGCTGCTGGTAAAAAAATATATGCAGATAAGGAAACTTTAACAGGTTCTATTGGTGTTATAACTATGGTACCAAATACTACAGAGCTTATGAAAAAACTTGAAGTAAATTATTCAAGCATTTCAAAAGGAAAATATGCTGACATGGGAAGTGCTGTAAGAGAGATGACAGAAGATGAGAAAGATAAAATCCGTGCTTCAAGTGTGAAGGTGTATGAAGAATTTGTAAGTAAGGTGGCAGAAGGAAGAAATATGTCAAGAGAAGATGTATTAAAAGTGGCAGAGGGAAGAGTGTGGCTTGGAGAAGAGGCTAAAAAAATAGGACTTGTTGATGAGATTGGTGGATTAGAAAATGCTGTTTCTGATTTAGCAAAAGAATTAAAGCTTGAAGACTATGAAACTCTTGAGAGCTTAAAAGAGGAAAAAATAGAATCAGTAATTAAAAATTATTTACCAAAATATCTGATGGCACAAATGATTGGAGATAATAAAATAACAGAAACAATTAAGAAAAGTGACATGATAAGTGAAGAATTACTATATAAACCAGTTCTTTATGCCCCAAATATAGATATAAAATAAAATATTCTGTTGAAAAATGTGAAAAATATGATATAATCAATTCAAATAAAGCAAACAAAATAATCAGGAGGAACACAAATTGGTTAGAAAGTTAAAATCACCTAAAGGAAATGGAAACAATCAAATGGATATATTAAGACAAGCTCAAGCTATGCAACAAGAAATGCTTAAAATTCAAGACGAATTAAAAGGAAAAGAAGTTGAAGCATCTGTTGGTGGAGGAGCTGTTGTTGTAAAAGCAAACGGACAAAAAGAAATTTTAAGTATAAATATCTCTGAAGAAATCATAAAAGAAGCAGTAGAAGATAAAGAAATGTTAGAAGATTTAGTTCTTTCTGCTGTAAAAGAAGTTATGAGACAAGCTGAAGAGTTATCTGAAAAAGAAATGGAAAAAGTAACAGGTGGAATGAACATTCCTGGACTTTTCTAGTTTAAAAAGTTATAAAGTATTTAGCCCTCATTTGAGGGCTTTTATTTTATTTGCTTTATTTTTTCAAACATATTATAATCTATTTATATTAAATATCAGGAGAAGGTATATGACTGAAAAAGAGATAGAGGAACAGATGTCAAGGGCTGTTAAAAAAGTTCCTTTTGAAGTGAGAAAGATAAAACTTATTTTATTTTTAATAAAAAAATATAAAAAATTTGTAAGTATATTTAAAATATAGTCGGAGGAAGTATGGACGAAAAACTACAAAAGATTGTTGAAAGAATTATAGAGGAGTTTAAGAAAAGAGGATATGATATTGGTGAAGATGTAACAGAACTTGTTGAAGAAAGAAGTGATGTTGCAAAGGCTCTTTTAGGAACTAAATTTAAAAATATAGAGTTTTTTAATGTTGATGAAGAAAATTCTGTTGGATTTACTCTTGAAGATATGCAAGTAAATTTCTTTATAGAGTATGGGGAAGATGAAGAAGGAAAATGGTACGAAGCAAGTGCCGAAATTATAAATTTCTAATAAGCTATAAACTGAATTTGTGCTATGTGATTTATTTCACATAGCTTTTTATTTTCTGTGATATAATAAAATTATCTGAAAATAGGAAGGTGTTATATGAATTTTGTATATATTAATTATGAAAAAGATTTTATAAACGAAATAAAAAAAAGAAAGCCAAATAATAAAACTATTTTGGTTTTTAGTGATTACTTTTTTAAAAACTCATATATGAAAAATCGTGAAAAAAATATTTTAGCCCTAGAGCCAGTATATTTTACCTTAGAAGAATTTCAGAAAAAAATATTTAAAACAGAAAAGATGATTCTTACAGAGGCAAAAAGACCTCTTACTCTTTTTAGGGTTTTTGATAGAGAATTAAAAGAGAAATTTAAAATGCAAAACTATTATGACACAATAGACTTTGCAGACTTATTTTTTAAATACTATAAAGAACTTTACTCTGTTATGGGGAAAAAACCTAGTGAACTTCAAGAGTGGCAAGAGGAATATATAGAGAGATTTGAAATATTAAAAGAAAGATATGATAAATATTTAAAAGAAAATGATTTCATTCCAAGTGACTGGATAGAAAATATTGAAAATTATAATGAAGAATATATAAAGAAATTTGAAAGAGTAATTTTTGTAGATATACCATATTTTACACCTCTTATGAGAGAGGCAATAAAAAGAATATCAAATATATGTGAAACTCAAATTATGATTCAAATTCCAAAAGAGGATTATAATGAGGAACTTTTAAAGATAGAAAAAGTGTCCCTTATAAAAAATAGAGAAGATATAGATGTAAAAATTTATGAAAATAGTGATGAGATGGCAGAAATACTTAATATGATATGTCTTGGAAAGATGAGAGGGCATAAGAGAAAAGATATATTCTCCCCTGTTCCTGAAAGAAATAATTATCACAAAATATTTCCAAAATATTTTGTTTCACAGGAATTAAAAGTTCTTGATGACACAAAATTATATAAATTTATGAAAATTCAAAATGAACTTTTACTTTCTCTTGAGCCAAGAAAAAAATATGGAGTGCCAAGTTTTGAATTGAGAAAAGCTGTAAATGATGAGATATTTAGAGAGATTTATAAGATAGATGGTAAAACTTTAAGTATATTTAAAAAGATATTTGATAAAGAGTATAAATATATTGATGAGAAAGTTTTTGACTATGAAAAAACACAAGATGAAGATTTTGAAATTTCACAAAATGAAATTTTTAATAAAATATATGAAGATTTGAAAAAAATAAGTAAATTTTTATCTGTTACAGAGTTTGTGGACTATATAAGAGAGATAGGTTTTGAAAAATTTAGAGAGGAAAACTACACTAATATTATAGAAAAATTTTATCAAGCTGTTGATAATATAAAAAGTAGTGAAAGGCTTTGTGGAGAAGATGGATTTAAAAATCTTTTTGAAACAAGTACAGGGGCAAACCTTTATACCCTTTTAATAAAATATATGGAAGGGATAGAGATAAATGAGGTTGAAAGAGATGGAGAGAGTGTTTTAGGTGTAATAAAAAATATTTCAGAGGCAAGACTTAATAATGAAACTACCAAAATGAATGAAACATATTTTATTGATATTGACAATAAATCACTCCCTGGAAATTTAAAAGACAACCTTAATTTTACAGAGGAACAAAGAGCAGAAAGTGGATTTATGACTTTTGAAGATAAAAAACTTATTTCAAAATATAGATTTATTCAAGGGATTTTTAATAGCAAAAAAAGTGTAATTTTAGTGAAAAAAAATCTAAATGAGGAGATTGAAAGATCAGTTTTCCTAGATGAGATTATGATGAAATATAATATTAAAGTTGAAAAAGAAAATCCTCTTTCAAAGGAAGAAATTTTTAAAATTTTAAAGAAAAATATTTCAGAAGAAAAAGAAATAGTTGAAAAAAATATTTCAGAAGAATATTTTAAACTTGAAAAAAATATCCTTGATTTTGAAGATAAAAAGATGACTCTTGGAGCTTATGATATTTTGGAATTAGAGGGTTGCAAATATAGACACTTTTTAAAAAATAATGGGAAAATATCTCCAGAAAAAGAGGAGGTATATGGGGTATCATTAGCACTTTTAGGAACAGTTGTTCACAAGATATTTGAAATAATTTCACAAAAAATTTATATAAATATTATAAAGAAAAATGACTTTAGTTTAGATGAAAAATTTGTAGATAATATAATAGAAGAAACTTTTGAAGAAAATCAGATGAAAATTCCTGTGTATGTTGACTTATATTTAAAAGAGATACTATTTCCTAAGATAAAAGAGAATATTTTTAAATTTTATAAGGAGATGGAAAAAGAGCTAAAAGGGAAAAAAGTTAATATGTTTTGGGGGGAAAAAGGAAGAATTGAGAAATTTTTAAGTGATGAAATTGATGTGTTTATAAAGGGGAGAGTTGACCTTATTGCCCAAACCGATGAGGGAGATAAGTATATAGTAGATTATAAAACTGGTGGAGCTGACCCAAAACAGCTTGACATATATTCTATCCTTTTATATAAAGATGAAAATATGGCTTGTAAAATAATATATAATGCTCTCCAAGGGGATTATAAAAAACAAGACAAGATTTCTATGACAAAAGATGAGTTGACACAGATGTTTAAAGATTTTATTTCTTCAAAGGAATATTTAAGAGCAGAGAAAAAGAAAGCGTGTGCTTATTGTGAATATGAAAATATATGTAAAAGAGAGGTAATTTAATGGAAAGAAAAGTATTAAAAGCCAGTGCTGGAACTGGAAAAACATATAGACTTTCACTTGAATATGCTGTTTCTCTTTTTAATGGAGAAAAAATAAAAGATATTGTAATAATGACTTTTACTAAGAAAGCAACAGGGGAAATAAAAGAGGATATTATAAAATTTATAAAAAAATTAGCTGTTACTCCTGAAAATAAAGATGAAGAAGATGATAGAAAGGGAGCAGTAGACTCTATAATGAAAATATATCCTGATATGTTTTCTAGTGAAGACGAGATATATTTAAAAGCAAAAAAATCTTATAGAGATATTATTCTAAATAAGGATAATCTTAAAATTTATACAATAGATGGTTTAAAAAATACAATTTTTAAAACTGCCATTGCTCCAATGCTTAATATAAATTCTTATGAAATGCTTGATGATAATGAAAATACAGAATATTTGAGAAAATGTTTTGAAAAGATTTTTAGAAATAAAAAAGATTTTGAAGTGTTAAAGGATTTTTTAGCTGACAATGTTGAAAAAAATGTTGATAATTATGTGGCAGTTATAGGGAATATAATAAATGAAAGATGGAAATCTCTTGTGATAGAGAAAAAAGAGAGAGAGCCATATAAAAATTATAAAGAGCTAAATCAGATTGATAAATCTATTGAAATAATTGAAAGAATAGCAGAAGAAAAAGGAAAACCATTAGATGAATTTGTAAATAACACTTATAAACCATATTTAAATTTAAAAACTGATGAAGAAAAAGAAAAGTTTATCCTTGATAATTGGGCAGAAATTTTTGGACAAGGGATAAGACATGGAAATAAGATAAAGGGAAAAAGTGTAGAAAATGAAATAGAGGAATTAAATGAAATTTACGAGGAACTTTTAGAGGAGATAGCTAAGAGAGTATATAATAATATCCTTATAGATTATGAAAAAAATATATTTTCTTTTTTAGAGAAAGTTTATTCTGTTTATGATGAGATAAAATTTAGAGAGAAAAAATTTACTCACACAGATATAACTAACTATACACTTCAATATATAAAAGATAAGAGATTAAATTTAGTTGATGAAAATGGAATAACTTCGTATATGAAAGATATTTTGGAAAGTGGAATTACAACAGTTTTTATTGATGAATTTCAAGATACAAGTGTAGTTCAATGGAAAATTTTTAAGAGCATGATTGATAGTGCTGAAAAAGTTATATGTGTTGGAGATGAAAAGCAAAGTATTTATGAGTGGCGTGGTGGAGAAAAAGAATTGTTTGTAAATCTTTCTACAATAATAGGTGCTAAAGAAGAAACAATGGGTACATCTTATAGAAGCCGTAAAAAAATAGTTGATTTTACAAATGAATTTTTCTCAAAATATTCAAATTTTGCAAAATCTCAAGGGATAGAATGGAATTTTGAGCCTGTTGAAAGTATTGATACAAAAGATAGGGGATATGTTGAAATTCATAGATATGAAGATGGGGAAGAAAATTGTTTTAAGGAAACAGTTGATATTCTTAAGGAAAAATTTAATGGAAACTATCAAGATGTTTGTATTCTTGCAAGAAATAATAATGCTCTTTATGAGATGGGAGAAGCACTTTCAGAGGAACATATTCTCTATTTTCTTGAAACAAATCTAACAGTTTTTTCTCACAGGACAACAGAGCCTATTATAAAACTTATGAAATATTTTGTGTATGACAATAAGTTTTATTTAGTGGAATTTTTAAGGGATAATCTTATTTTAATTTCTGATAGTGAATTAAAAGAGATACTATCTTTTAAGGGGGAAATAAAGGATTTTTATTTCTATTCTGATGAAACAGATAAAATATTTAAAACTATTTTAAGATTAAAAGAGGAATATGAAAAAAATAAATATGAAAATATAGACCTTATAAATAAAATTATAAAAGAGTTTGG
>JAHHTB010000046.1 GCA_020024855.1 Fusobacterium sp. | reverse complement strand
ATAAAGATATATATAATTTTAAAATTAAAGAAAGGATTAAATTTAAATAAAATTAATTAAATTTAAAAGGAGGAAAAAATGTTTTTATTCAAAGATAAAACTTTATTAATTACAGGTGGTACAGGCTCTTTTGGTAATGCTGTACTTAATAGATTTCTTCAAACAGATATTGAAGAAATCCGTATTTTTTCAAGAGATGAAAAAAAACAAGATGATATGCGTCATGAATTTCAAGCTAAAATGCCAGAAGTAGCTGGGAAAATTAAATTTTATATAGGAAATGTTAGAGATCTTCAATCAGTAAAAAATGCTATGCATGGTGTGGATTATATATTTCATGCTGCAGCTTTAAAACAAGTTCCATCTTGTGAATTTTTTCCAGTAGAAGCTGTAAAAACAAATGTTCTAGGAACAGAAAATGTACTTACTGCAGCTATAGAAGCAAGAGTAAAAAATATAGTTTGTCTTTCTACAGATAAAGCTGCTTATCCAGTTAATGCTATGGGAACATCTAAAGCTATGATGGAAAAGACAATAGTTGCAAAATCAAGAACTGTGAAACCAGAAGAAACTAAAATTTGTTGTACACGTTATGGAAATGTTATGTGTTCAAGAGGTAGTGTAATTCCTTTATGGATAGAACAAATAAAAGCAGGAAATCCAATAACTATAACAGAACCATCAATGACTAGATTTATTATGAGTTTAGACGAGGCAGTGGATTTAGTTTTATTTGCTTTTGAAAATGGAGCTAGTGGAGATATATTAGTTCAAAAAGCACCAGCATGCACTATTGAAGTTTTAGCAAAAGCTGTGACAGAACTTTTTGAGCCAGGACATGAAATAAAAGTTATAGGAATTCGTCATGGAGAAAAAATGTATGAAACACTTTTAACTAATGAAGAATGTGCCAATGCAATAGATATGGGTGAGTTCTATCGTGTACCTTGTGATAAACGTGATTTAAACTATGACAAATATTTTAAAGATGGAGATGTAAAACGTAATACTTTATCAGAATTTAATTCAAATAATACAGATCTTTTAGATGTAGAGCAAGTTAAAGAGAAATTATTATCTCTATCATATATTAGGGAAGAACTTGAAGCATGGAAAGAAAGTAAGAAAAAATAATAAGTAGGTGTATTATGAAAATATTAATAACAGGTGCAAAAGGGTTTGTTGGTAAAAATTTAGTTGCTAGTTTATATAATATTAAAACTGGGAAAGATAAGACTAGAGAGTTAAAAATAGATGAAATTTTTGAATTTGATATAGATACTGATTTAAATCTTTTAGATAAATATTGTGAAGAAGTTGATTTTGTATTTAATTTAGCAGGTGTTAATCGTCCAAAAGAACAATCTGAATTTATGGAAGGGAATTTTGGATTTGCTTCAACTTTATTAGAAACATTAAAGAAGTATAAAAATAATTGTCCAGTTATGTTGTCTTCTTCTATTCAAGCAACTCTTATAGGACGTTATGGAGAATCTGACTATGGTAAATCTAAATTGGCTGGAGAAGAATTATTTTTTAAATATTCTAAAGAAACAAACTCTAAAGTTTTAATTTATCGTTTTCCAAATTTATTTGGTAAGTGGTGTAGACCTAATTATAATAGTGCCGTAGCTACATTTTGCAATAATATAGCTAATGATTTACCAATACAAGTAAATGATAGAAATGTAGAATTAGAATTACTATATATTGATGATTTAGTTGATGAGATGTTAGATGCTTTAGAGGGAAAAGAACATCATTGTGAGTTTGAAGGTTTAAAAGCAGTTGAAAATTTAAATGGGAAGTATTGCTTTGTTCCTACAACTCATCATATAACACTTGGTGAAATAGTGGATTTACTTTATACTTTTAATAATCAACCAAAAACTTTAGTTGTACCAGAGATTCCAAAAGGTTCTTTTGCAAAAAAATTATATTCAACATATCTTTCTTATCTACCAAAGGAAAAAGTTAGTTTTCCTTTAAAAATGAATGTAGATAATAGAGGAAGTTTTACAGAGCTTTTAAAATCTGAAAAATGTGGACAAGTATCAATAAATATTAGTAAACCAGGAATAACAAAAGGGCAACATTGGCATCATACTAAATGGGAATTTTTTATAGTTGTTTCTGGACATGGACTTATTCAAGAAAGAAAAATAGGTACAGATGAAATGATAGAATTTGAAGTTTCTGGAGAAAAAATAGAAGCTATTCATATGTTACCTGGATATACACACAATATTATAAATCTAAGTGAAACAGAAGATTTAGTAACAGTTATGTGGGCTAATGAATCTTTTGATCCTAATAAGCCAGATACATTTTTTGAAAAAGTATAAAATACAAAATAAGAGGAGAAAATAATGGAAAATAAAGTTTCATTTAAAAACAATGGGAAATTAAAACTTTTAATTATTGTTGGAACAAGACCTGAGATTATTCGTCTTGCAGCAGTAATAAAAAAATGTAGAAAATATTTTGATTGTTTATTAGCTCATACTGGGCAAAATTATGATTATAATTTAAATGGGGTATTTTTTCATGATTTAGAATTGAAAGATCCAGATATTTATATGGAAGCTGTTGGAAAAGATTTAGGTGAAACAATGGGAAATATAATTGCTAAATCTTATCAAATTATGGCAGAAATTAAACCAGATGCAGTTTTAGTTCTAGGAGATACAAATTCTTGCCTTTCTGTAATAGGTGCAAAGAGATTACATATTCCTATTTTTCATATGGAAGCAGGAAATAGATGTAAAGATGAATGTTTACCAGAAGAAACAAATAGAAGAATAGTGGATATTATATCTGATGTAAATTTAGCCTATTCAGAACATGCTAGAAAATATTTAGCAGATTGTGGACTTCCAAAGGAAAGAACTTATGTAACAGGTTCACCTATGGCTGAAGTGTTGTATAATAATCTTTCTAAAATAGAAGCATCAAATATTCACGAAAAATTAGGTCTTGAAAAAGGAAAATATATTCTTTTATCAGCTCATAGAGAAGAAAATATTGATACAGAAAAAAATTTCCTATCTTTATTTAATGCGATAAATACAATTGCAGAAAAATATAATATGCCAATATTATATTCTTGTCATCCAAGAAGTAAAAAAAGAATAGAACAGACAGGATTTAAATTAGATTCACGTGTAATCCAGCATGAACCATTGGGATTTCATGATTATAACTGTTTACAGATGAATGCTTTTGCAGTAATATCTGATAGTGGAACTTTACCTGAAGAATCATCATTCTTTACTTCGATAGGAAAGTCTTTCCCAGCAATTTGTATAAGAACTTCGACAGAAAGACCAGAATCATTGGATAAAGCTGGTTTTGTATTAGCAGGAATAGAAGGAAACGGACTTGTTCAAGCTGTAGAATTGGCAGTAAGTATGAATGAAAATGGAGATATGGGAATTCCTGTTCCTGATTATGTGGATAAAAATGTTTCTGATAAGGTTGTAAAAATAATACAATCATATACAGGAATAGTAAATAAAATGGTATGGAGAAAATATTAATATACTTATTTAAATATTAATTTTTTATAGGCAAGATATCAATTATTTTGGTAAAAATATGATGTTTGCCTATTTTTTATAAAATTGCCTATTAATAAAATTTAAAATCTATTGACTTTATTATTTTAAAATAGTAAAATAAAAAATAATAAAATACAATTATAAAGGGAGATTTTTTATGGAAAAAAGAAAATATGAGGATTTTGATAATTATTACGAAGAAGAAGATGAGATAGATTTAGCTGATCTTCTTTTTATGGTAATTAGACGTTGGAAGATTATAGTGTTAGTTACTATACCCATTGTTATAGCTGGTTTTTTTGTAGCTTCTACAAGACCGTCTGTATATAGAGCTGATACTACTTTAATAGTATCAAGTGGACAAACTAGTTTAGACAATAGTGATATAACTCTTAATCAAAAGTTAGTTGTTACATATTCTGAAATAGCTAAAAGTAGAGATGTATTAAAAAGATTAATTATGAAATATGATTTACCAGAGACTGTTAAACAATTATCAGAGGCTATTAATATTTCTGTAGTTCAAGATACTGAATTAATTAAACTAGCATATACTTGTGGAGATTCAAAACTTGCTGAAGCAGTTACTAATGAATTAGCTAATGAATTTATCCAAAAAGTTGGACAAGTAATGAGAGTTAGAAATGTTAGTGTTGTTGAAAAAGCAGTTGAGCCAACTCATCCACTTCCTAAGAAAAGAGGGATAATCTTAGTGGCTTCTGTTGTTTTAGGATTAATGATGGGTTCAGGTGTAGCTTTACTAATAGAAGGACTTCATAAAAAAGTAAGAAAATCTTCTGATATGAAGAAAATTATAGGAGCAGATATGCTTGGTATGATACCTGAGATAAATATGGAAGAGGGAGAGACAAATGAGTAAGAGAAGTATATTTTTTGTTGAAAATGATAATGTACAAATAACAGAAGCTTTTAGAAATCTTAGAACTAACTTAGCTTTCTTAAGAGAAAAGCAAAATGGAAAAACTTTACTTTTTACAAGTTCTATACCAGCAGAAGGAAAGTCAACAGTAGCATCAAACTATGCAGCCAGTCTTGCTATAGCTGGAAGAAAAACTCTTCTTATAGACTGTGATATCAGAAGACCAAGAGCTCATGAAAGTTTTTCTATAAAAATAGAAAGAGGTTTAGAGACAGTTCTTTTAAATAATACACCTGCTGAAGAATTAATAATAGAGGATATACTACCAAATTTAGATTTATTACCTACTAAAAATATGAAAAATAATGTTACAGAACTTTTCTTAAGAGATAAAATGGAAGAAGTTTTAAAAGATCTAGTAGACAAATATGATACAATAGTTTTGGATACACCACCTTTAGCAGTAGCTTCAGATGCAGCTATTCTTTCAAAAAGTGTGGATGGAGTAGTTGTAGTAATAGGATATGATCAAGTTGCTGAGAGAGAATTGGAGTTTACTAAAGAAATGCTTGCAAATGCAGGAGCAAATATATATGGTTTTGTAGTAAATGGAGTAGATAAAAAAGGTATGTCATATGGTAACTATGGATATTATACAAATTACTATGCTTATTATGATGAGTATTATAATGATGATAATGGAAATAGAAAGAAAAGAAAAACTCACAGAAAACCAAAAAATAAGTTTGAAGAATTTTGGTTTAGATTAAAAGAAGAGTATACTAAACAATTCTCTGGAGATATTAAGAAAAGAAGATAGTGAGGAAAAATATGATAGATATACACTCACATGTATTATTTGATGTAGATGATGGAGCAACTACCATAGAGGATAGTATAGCTTTATTAAAACAAGCTAAGGAAGTTGGATATACTGACATAGTTTGTTCTAGTCATTTTTATACTGGAAGATTTGAAAATGAAAATTATAATAAAAATTTTGAAATTTTAAAAGAAAAAATAAAGACTTTAGGTATTGGGATAAATATTCATAAAGGAAACGAAATATATTTATCAGCTGATGTTTTTGAAAAATTTGAAAAAATAAATACTATAAATGGGACTGATTATATTTTAGTTGAGTTTAAAAAAGGTCTTTTATATCCAGTGTATAAAAGTTTTTTAGAAAAAGTTATAGAATTGGGGTATATTCCTGTTTTAGCTCACATAGAAAGATATCCATTTATAAAATTTGAGGAGTTTAAAGAACTTTATTCTTTAGGAGTTATTTTTCAAATGAATATAAAAACAGTTGAAGCTTTAACTCCTAAGGTTGAATATTTTTTAAAAAACGGATACATAAAATTAGTGGCTACTGATACTCATAACCTTTTAAGTAGAAGTTATCAAATATCAGAGTATTTGACTAAGTTAAAAACATTAATAAATGAGGATAGTTTTTTAGAATTAACAGAAAAAAATCCTAGAAAAATATTAAATAATGAAAAAATTAATATGGAGATCAAGGGGGAACCAGATGAAAAACAACAAGTTATTTCTTTCAGCAGTTTATTTAAGTCTATTTGGAGTAAGCTATTCTCTAGAGCTTAGTTTAGATGATGTGATATCTAGAGCAAAAGTTGAGAATAGTGGAATAAAAATACAAGAATTAAATACAGAAATACAAAAGAAAGGTAAATCAAAGGCTTTAAAAAATTTGGTTTTACCACCAATAAATTTATCTCAAGAAGATGACTGGGATATTATAAAAGAAGAGGGAGTAGGTATTAGAGAGCTTGAAATGCATGTACCTCTTTTTATGGGTGGAAAAAATTTAAATTCATATAGAAAAGCAAAAAATAATTTAGCAATAGCTGAAAAAGAAGAAATTTTAGCAGAGAATAGAGCTATTGAAGAATCAGTTACTACATATTTTGAAGTATTAAATTATCAAAAACAAACAGAGGTAGTAAATAGTGCTTTAAAGGCTATGAATAAACAAAGAGACAGATTATTAGGACTATATAAAGGTGGAAAAATAGTACCAAAATCAGAGCTTTTGAAGATAGAAGCAGATATAGAGAGATATAGAAGTATTAATTTAGAAAATGCAAGACTTGAAAAGAAAAATGCTGGAGAATTAAATAGATTATTAAATCTTCCTCTTGATACAAAAATTACAGGAAAAGATACAATAGCAAAGGAATATCTTGGAGATAGAGCTGATATTTCAAAATATTCAGAAAAGAATATGAATAAAACTACAAAAGCTGAAATAGAAAATATGAAACTTAAAAATGCAGAATATGATTTAAAAATAGCTAAAGGAGATTTATATCCAACTTTTTATATAAAAGATACTTATACTTTTAAAGAATGGAATAAAGAGGAAAATAGATTAGTAGATCCAAAAGGAGATAAGAATAAAGTTGAATTAGGATTTAGATATTATCTTTCTTGGGGAGGAACTTTAGACTCTGTTAATCAAAAGAAATATGAATTAGAAAAAGCTAAATTAGCACATAGTGAAAGTATGAAAGATATTAAACTTGAAATAGAAAATAAATATAGAGAAATTGATTCATTATATGGACAAGCCTTAGCGAATGAGAAGAAAGTAAATCTTCTTAGAGAGAATATGAATATAGATAATATGAGATATGAAAATCAACTTATTACAACTTTTGACTATTTAAATTCAATTAATGCATATAGACAAGCACAAGAAGAATATTATAAGATTCAAAGAGGTCTAGTATTGGCAGTTATTGAATTAGAAAACTTATATAGATAATAATTGATTGTGAGGTTAAATTATGAACAAAAAAATAATAGGAATAGTTGCAGTAGTACTAGTTGCAGGAGCATTAATTTTAAAAGGAAATAGTTTTGGAAAAACTCCTGTAAAAGTAGAGCCTGTGGCAATTGGTAGACTTGCTGATTCTAGTCTTTATGCAGGGACAGTAATTCCTGGGGAAATAGTTCCAGTATATATAGAAGCTCCTACAGTTATAGAGAGAGTATTAGTAAAAGAGGGAGAAGAGGTATCTAAGGGAACTGAACTTATGAGTTTTAGTACAAAGAGCTTACTTGAAAATGAAAAAGCTTTAAAGATGAATGAGTTAGATATAAAAAATGTTAAGCTACAAATAGAAGACTTAGAATCAGGTACTTTAAAGTTAGAACTTGATAGAAGAGAACTTGAAATGAAATCTTTAGAAGAAAAAATAAATGCTGATGCTAGAAGATTACCAACAGTTGAAAGAGAAGCAAAAGTATTTGCTGATTTATTAAAGAAAGATGGGGTTTCCTCAATAGAAGCACAAAAAAAACAATTGGCTTACGAAGATTTAAAAGTTGAATTAGGACTTAATAGAGAAAAATATAATCTTATGGTTGTTGGTTATGAAAGTTTAAAAAGAGAACTTAATATTGAGGAGTCAAAGTTAAGATCTCAACTTGAAAAATTAAGTTTAAACGAAGAAACTTTAAAGAAAAGAGATACTCAACTTAGAGAAACTTTAAAAGCTCCAGCTAATGGTGTAGTAGTTAAGTTAGATGTAACAGAGGGAGCTATGACAGAAGCTGGACAGAGATTATTAGCTATAGCTACTGAAGGAGAAAGTAGAATAAATGTTGAAGTTCCTTTATATCAAGCTAACACAATAGAAAAAGGACAAGAAGCAAAAGTAATTTCTAGAGAATTAAATCAAAATAAAGAGTATATAGGAAAAGTAGAGAGAATATCTTCTGCAGCTAGAGATATCAGAGGAGGAAAAGATAAAGTTGTAGATGTAGAGATTTCTATTAATGGAGAAAATGATTTAAAACCAGGATTTATTACAGATGTTGAAATAGCTGGAAAAGTAAAATCAGATGTACCTGTTGTTAATTCATTCTCAGTAATTGAATCAGATGGAAATTATTATGTTTATGTAGTAGAAAAAGGTGTAGCTAGAAAACAAGAAATAAAAGTTGGAGCAAGAACAGTAAGCTCATATGAAGTTTTAGACTTACCAGTAGGAACAGATGTAGTAGTAAACCCATTTAAAATTAGAAATGGAGAAAAAGTAAAGGTTGTGAAGTAATATGACTTTTTGGTTAGCTTATAAGATGCTTTTGGGGAATAAAAAGAGAGCTATCTTCCCGCTTTTAGGAGTTATTTTTGGGATAATTTCACTTATGATGACTTTGTCTTTAGGAGCAGGTGGAGAGAGAGCTATTAATACAAGTCTTTCAGCTATTGGAGGCAATAGAATAATGATAGGGGGAAATAATTTTACAGAAAGAGACATAAAAATTTTAGAAAATTATCCTTTTGTAGAATATGCATTGTTTCCAAGAGCTAGAGTTCTGATAGATGATAACTTATATATTGGTTATCCTCAAAAAGTTTTTTCTATATTAAATTTACCAAACCTTAGAAATAGAGAAGTAATAGTTGATAAAACACAATTTCCTAATGCTAAGATAGGGGAGCATATAGAGCTTTCTGTGGGAAATTATAGAGAAAAATTTATGGTTAAAGAAGTTTATGAAGAAAAAAATCCTTTGGAGCTAATGAAAAAAGGAAATAGAATTTTAATTTCTCAAATAGATTTTGAAAGAAATTTTGGGCAGAGAAATTTTGATGAGATAGTAATATCTTTTGAAAAAGGTGAGGATGCAGAAGAGTATATTCCTATTCTTTTAAGTAAGTTTAAACAAGATAGAGGAGTTTATGGAGATATTCAAATATTAGAAACTCCAGAAGTATATAAAAGAATAAGTAGAATTCAAAAAATAGTATCTACAACTTTAGGTATACTTTCACTTGTTTCTTTAGGAATTGGTGGATTTGGTATTATGAACCTTATAGCATCAAATATTAGATCTAGAACTGGACATATGGGAATATTAAGAGCTATTGGTATGAGTTCTAAAAAAATGACAATTATGTTTATAACAGAAGGAGTTTTAGTTTCAGCTATAGGAACATTTATAGGGCTTATTTTTGGAATAGTTTTATCAATAATAGCAGGAAAAATAGTTCATATTTCTCCAGTGTTTAGTTTTGGAAGTATATTTATAAGTTTGATAGTTTCTCTAGTAATAGGTATTGTTATGGGAAGTTATCCAGCCATAAAAGCAGGAGAAAGAAATACAATTGATTTATTGAGAGAGATTTAATTAGAGATAAATATTAAAGAAAAGCAAAAAAAGTATTTACTTTAAAATAAATTGTGGTATAATACTTGTATCAAAATCTATTAAAAAATAGAAGGAGGATATTTATTATGAAAAAGATAGCATTATTATTAGCAGCATTATCAGTAGCATCAGTTTCTTATGCAAAAGAAGTTGTACCTGAGCCAGTAGTTGAAGAAGTAGTAGTTGAAGAGGCAGTAGTTGCTCCAGTGGCAACAGCTCCTGTTTTAAGAGTTACTTCAATAGGACAAACTTTAGAAGTTGATAACACTTCAGGAGCAGAAGATATTGGAGAAGCAGTTCATTTAGCAAATACTGTAGAATTAGCTTATGGAGATAACTGGACATTTGGATTAATGGCTAGAAAAACTTGGTCAGCTGATACAGATGATGGAATGAAATCTGCAGGACATAGAGTTGATTTATCTGCTACAAGACATTTTGAAAACTTCACAGTTGGAATGAAATGGAGAACAGAAGATGACATAGAAAAATTCTACTTACCAGTATCTTATGAGTATGGAATGTTATCAGGATGGGCAGAGCCAGCATTTGTTAACCATGATGATCAAGATGATGATTCTTGGTATTTAGAAACTATGCCATTAATATTAAAACAAGGACCAGTAGCTTTAGGATACTATTTTGAAGGAGAAAAAGTATTAGGTTCTGGAGATGACCATTTCTATGACCATCAAGCAAGATTAATGTTTGATTTATATTCTACAGATGCTTTCAAATTAGGTGCTGAATATTGGTATCAATTTGCTTCTGAACATCAAGAAGGTGAAAAAGAATATGAAAATAAAAAACATGTAGCAGTTTTATCAGCAGCTTATGATGTAACTGAGAACTTAACAGTTGATGGATATTATAGATATGACTTTAACAAATATTCTGATAAAAAACATATAGAACTTGATGATGACTACTATGGAGAGTTCGCAATTGGATGGACTTACAACTTCTAATTTTATCTTAAATAGGATAGTTTAGAGATTAAAATAAATGACCTCAGTCTTAGACTGGGGTTATTTTTATATTTTCTTGAAAAAATATAAAATATATGGTACAATTTACATTCAAATAGCTTTAGTATCATAGTAAGGTGAGACATTATGAAAAAATTATTTTTATTAGCAGGTAGAGTATTTTTACTAAATAAAAAAAGAGCAGGAATTCCATTATTTATATCTATTATGGGAATAAGTTTTCTTGTAACTTCTCTTATATTTATTGAGGGAGGAAAAAAATTAATAAGAACTAGTCCAACAGTTATTGGCGACAATAGGGTAATAGTAAAAGGTAAATTTTTTACAGAGAAAGATTTAAAGTTATTAGAAAATTATCCTTTTGTAGATTATGCAGTATTTCCAAAGGCACAAATATTAGTAAATGGAAATCTTTATATTGGTTATCCAGAAAAAATATTCTCTATTTTAAAATTACCAACACCTAGAGAAAATGAGGTTTTAATTGATAAATCACAATTTAAAAATATTGAAAAAAACCAAGTAATAGACTTAGAGGTTGGAAATTATAGTAAAACTTTCACAGTAAAAGATTTATATAGAGAAAGAAATCCTTTTGAGCTAAAAAAAGAGGGAAAAAGAGTTCTAATGTTACAAAAAACTTTTGAAAATATTTTTGAGAAAAAAAGTTTTGATGAGATGATTATAGTTTTTAATAGAAAAGAATTGGTAAATTCATATATTCCTATGATATTAGAAAAATTTCAAGAAGATAGAGGACTTTATGGTGATGTTGAAATAATACAAGCACCAGAGATTTACAAAAAAACAGAGAGAAATCAAGATATTTTATCTGCAGTTTCAGGAATTTTAGGAATAATTTTATTGGGTATTGGCTCAATAGGTATAAATAATGTTATAAAATACAATATTATTTCTAAAAGAGAAAGAGAGAAAATAAAAAAAATAAAAGATATTAATTCAAAGAATTTTATACCTATATTGATTTGTGAAGTAATTTTTATTTTAACTATTGTGATATTGGTAGGTCTTTTATTAGGAATTGTTTTAGCAAATTTATTAGCAAACATTCTTTGGTTTTATCCAGTCTTTAAAATAAAAAGTATTTTTATTACATTGTTTTTAATTTTTGTTTTAGGTGTTCTTAGTGAAAGAAATATGATATTTAAAATAAAATAAAATTTTAGCTTGCTTTTTAATAAATAATAAGGTATAATGTTGCACATAAAATTTAAGGTTGAGTCAATAAATTGAGTCAGCCTTTTATTATATAGGATTTTTTAAAGGGGGAGATAATGGGTATATTATTTGTAATGTGTATTGGTATTTTAATAGGGAATAGATTTTTTTCACATAAGTATAAAAAAGTAAATGAAAATTTACAATTGATTTGTACTATTCTTCTTATTTTTTCCATGGGGGTAACTCTTGGAAGAAGAGAAAATTTTTTACAAGAATTAAGTATGTTAGGTTGGCATAGTTTTATATTTTTTCTAATTCCTTCACTTTTTTCACTTATTCTTGTTTTTGGATTAACTTATCATTTTATAGAAAAAAGAAATAAAGAGAAAGGGGAGAAATAGTATGGTAATATTAGCACTTATAGCTTTAATATCAGGAATTATTTATGGACTAGTAGGAATGGAGATAAACTTTATTACAAGCCTTACTTCAAGAACAGATTTTATACTTTATTCACTTATGTTTTTTGTGGGAATAAGCGTAGGACTTCATAAAGGAATATTAGAAGATTTAAAAAAGTATCATCTAAAAATTTTTATTATCCCAATAGGAATAATAATTGGTTCTTTAATAGGAGGATTTTTTTGTAGTTGGTTAACAGGATTTAGTATTAGAGAGAGTACAGCAGTGGCAAGTGGTTTAGGTTGGTATAGTCTTTCTGGAGTTACTGTTGGAAAATTAGCAGGTGCAAAATTAGGAAGTATAACTTTTTTAAGTAATCTTATGAGAGAAATATTTTCTTTTTTCTTAATTCCTATTATAGCTAAATATTTAAATTATTATAGCTGTATAGCTCCTGCTGGTGCTACTAGTGAAGATACAACTCTTCCTATGATGATAAAATATACAAATGAAGAAACTGTTGTACTTTCTGTTTTCAATGGGATAATTTGCTCTGCTATGGTTCCTATATTAATTTCTTTTTGTTTTAATAATATGTAAAAATTTATATTTTTAAAATTTTTTAACAAAAAAATTACTTAAAATTTATATTTTTAATTTACTTAAAAAAATTGAAATATATTACTATAAAAATAGAAAA
>JAHHTB010000045.1 GCA_020024855.1 Fusobacterium sp. | reverse complement strand
TCAATTATAGAAATCATATTTTCTTAAATAATTTGTAACCTAAAAAGTTTTCTTTTAGATAATCTTCAACAAAAAAACTCTCTCTACAATTTTTAATATTTCACCTTTGTATATATGTTCTTTATTTCTTGAAAACTCACTATCTCTATGGTAAAATAATGGTGTTGTACATATATTTTCAATACAAATTTATTAAAAATATTTGGGAGTAAATTCTAATGAACAGAAAAAAAAAGATTGTGACTAGAGCTATTCTTCTTGCTATTATTTTCTCACTAATCTTTTTCTTATTAAAAAAAGGTTATAAATATTACGACTCTTTTCTCCTTTTTGGAAAAAACTATTTCGGAATATTTTTTATTCCTGTTACAGTAGTAATTTTACTAGATATATTTTTTACTTTTATAAACAACAGAAAAAAAAGAATATTCTATAAAACAAGACTCTTCTTTTTTATTATTTTTTTAATGTCTGTTTCACTTACTTTTGTTTTAGGCTTCCTTACTTATTTAAAAAAACTTGAAGAAGTAAATATAATTAATATGTGTCTTATAAATTATAAAATGGGATTTCTTATGACTCATTTTATAACATTTATCTTTAATAATTTCAGACTCAATTATATTTTTTATGTTTCTTCTACACTTATTTTCATATCTCTTTTCTTCCTTACAGGAAAAGAAATTAATAAAATTATAAAATATTTTGCCACTTGCAAAAGACGTAAAGAAGCTCTTAAACTTGAAAAAGCTCTTCTTGCTCAAATGCAAGAACAGATAGCTATAAAAGAAAATTTAGAAGAGAGAAAAGCTGAAGAATATAAAAAGCAAAACCTTAAACTTGAAAATGTTATAAAAGAAAAAATAGAGATAGCTATTGAAAATGATACACTTCCCCTTGAGAAAGTTGATAGAAAAAGGGAAGAAAATAATTTTTCCAAGGAGGATACTATTAAATGATACTTGCCTCAGCCTCTCCTAGAAGAAAGGAAATACTTGAAAACTTTGGTTTTTCATTTAAAACAGTTGTAAAAAATATTGATGAAACAAGTAATAAAAATACTATTAAAGAAAAAATTATGGAAATTGCAAGAAAAAAAACTATAGCAGTTGCTAAGGATTTTCCAAATGAAAATGTTGTTGGTGCTGATACCATGGTTGTTATTAATAACAAAATTCTTGGAAAGCCACGTAACAAACAAGAAGCATTTGAAATGCTCAAATCTCTTTCAGGAAAAAATCATGAAGTTATAACAGCTTTTTCATTTATCAATTTAGAAAAAAATATTACTTATTGTGATTATGAAATTACAAAGGTATATTTTAAAAATCTTACTGATGAAGAAATAAATTGGTACATAGAAACAAAAGAACCTATGGATAAAGCTGGGGCTTATGGTATACAAGGAAAAGGAGCTTTCTTTGTTGAAAAAATAGAAGGTGATTTTTTCAGTGTAATGGGATTTCCACTTGGAAAATTTGTTCGTTTTTTAAGTGAGTCTGGTTTTGATTTAAACAATTTAGAAAAAATATAATTTTGAGGTGAAAAAATGTTTAAAAATTATCTTAATAAATTCTGGGGAGCATTTTCGGAAGATTTAGGTATTGACCTTGGTACTTCAAATACTCTTATCTGTGTAAAGAAAAAAGGAATAGTTTTAAATTCTCCTTCTGTTGCTGCTATTAACAACAAAACAAAAGAACTTTATGCAGTTGGAGATAAAGCAAAAAATATGATAGGTAAAACACCTCCTCATATTGATGCCATAAGACCTTTAAAAAATGGAGTTATTGCTGATTATGAAGTTACTGAAAAAATGCTTAGAGGTTTTTATAAAGAAATAAACAAAGGTGTCGGAAAATTAGCAGGTCCTAGAGTTTTAATCTGTGTTCCTGCTGGAGTTACTCAAGTTGAAAAAAGAGCTGTTATTGATATAAGTACTGATGCTGGAGCAAGAGAGGCTTTTCTTATTGAAGAACCTATGGCTGCTGCTATTGGGGCTGGTATAGATGTGTTTCAACCAGAAGGAAATCTTATAGTTGATATTGGTGGAGGTACTACTGAAATTGGAGTTATCTCTCTTGGTGGTATTGTTAAAACTTCTTCACTTAAAGTAGCTGGAGATAGATTTGATAATCTTATCACAGAATATATAAGACAAGAACACAATCTTCTTATTGGTTACAAAACTGCTGAACGTTTAAAAATAGAAATTGGGGCTGTAATTCCTCTTGAAGAAGAACTTACTTGTGAAATTAGTGGAAGAAACCTTATTACTGGACTTCCTGTTAATGTTACAGTAACTTCAACTGAAATTGCAAATGCCCTTGAGGAAGCAGGAAATCAAATTATTGAAGAAATCAAAGCTATTCTTGAAAAAACACCTCCTGAACTTTCTTCTGATATTAAGAGAACTGGTATTTATTTAACTGGTGGGGGAGCTCTTTTAAGAGGGCTTGATAAAAAACTTGCTAATGCTTTAAAATTAAATGTTACTGTTGTTGAAGACCCATTAAATGCTGTTATCAATGGAATTGCAAAATTTTTAAGTAACTTTAATGAATACAAATCAATTTTAATGTCCCCTGAAAATAATTATTAATATTTTCAGAAACTGAGAGGAATAAAATAAATGGATATAAAACCACAGCTAGAAGCAATACTTTTTTTAGGGGGAGAGGACATAAAGATAAAAGAACTTGCTAAGTTCTTCTCTCTTTCTATTGATAAACTTATACCTATTCTTTATGAGCTGAAAGGTGAAAGAAAAAGTACGGGAATTAATATAGAAATTTTTGATGATACAATACACCTTGTATCAAACCCAAAATATGGAGAAGTTATCACAAACTTTTTTGAACAAGAAAAAAAACCTAGAAAACTTTCTGCCTCAACTATTGAAACTCTTTCAATAATAGCTTATAATCAACCTGTTACAAAAAGTGAAATAGAAGCTATAAGGGGAGTTAGTGTCGATAGTATAATCTATTCTATGGAAAGTAAAAAGTTTATAAAAGTTTGTGGAAAAAAAGATTCTATTGGAAAACCAAATCTTTATGAGGTAACTGATAAATTTTTAGGTTATCTTGGAATAGACTCTGTTGATGAACTTCCAAATTATTATGAAATAAAGGAAAAACTAAATGGAAAAAATAAGGATTAACAAATTTTTAGCTGAGCTTGGAATAGGTTCAAGAAGAGCTATTGACAAAATGATTGAGGAAAAGAAAATCAAAGTTAATGGTGTTTTGGCTGAATCAGGTATAAAAGTTGATAAAACTGATAATATTGTTATCAATGGAAGAACCTTAAATTTTGAAAGAAAGAAAAAAGTATATTTTATGCTTAATAAACCAAAAAGAGTTTTAAGTACAGCTAGAGATGAAAGAGGAAGAAAAACTGTAGTTGATTTAATTGATACAAAAGAAAGAATTTTCCCTATTGGAAGACTTGACTATGATACTGAGGGGCTTATAATTCTTACAAATGATGGGGAAATTTTTAATAAAGTTATACACCCAAGAACAGAGGTATATAAAACATATCTTGTGGAAGCAAGAGGAAACATCAATATGAGTACTCTTAATAAATTAAAAAGAGGAATCATGCTTGATGATAAGATAACACTTCCTGCAAAAGCAAAAATTATTCTTGCTGATGAAAAACATACTGTTCTTCACTTTGCTATAAAAGAGGGAAGAAATAGACAAGTAAGAAGAATGTTTGAATCTGTTGGACATAATGTTATAAACTTAAAAAGAATTATGTTGGGGGAACTTAACCTTGACGGACTTGAAATAGGAGAATACAGACCTCTTACAAAAAAGGAAATAAATTATCTGTACTCACTTTAGAAAACAAAAAATATTTTAATATATAACACTTTTAGGAGGTTAGAATGGCTTTAAGCAAAGAGGAAGTTTTACATGTTGCTAAACTTGCAAGATTGGAGTTTAGTCCTGAAGAGATAGAAAAATATCAACAGGAGCTTAATGATATCTTAAACTATATTGATATGCTTAACGAAGTTGATGCAGAAGATATAAAACCATTAGCACAAGTAAATAATGATACAAATAACTTAAGAGAAGATGTTGTTAAAGAATCTCTTACAGTTGAAAAAGCATTATTAAATGCACCAGAAGCTGAAGATGGTGCTGTTATTGTTCCAAAAGTTGTTAAAGGAGAATAATAAAATTTTTTAGAGGAGGAAATTCTCATGACTGAGATACATAAACTTACAGCATCTGAAATTAGAGAAAAAATAGCAAATAAAGAACTGACTGCTGTTCAAGTTACAGAAGCGGTTTTTGAAAGAATAGAAAAGAAAGACGAACTTATAAATAGTTTTGTTTCTCTTAGAAAAGAAAAGGCTCTTGAAGAAGCTAGAATAATTGATGAAAAAATAGCAAAAGGTGAAAAATTAGGAGCTCTTGCAGGTGTCCCTGTATCAATAAAAGATAACATGGTGTCTGAAGGAGATCTTACAACTGCTTGTTCAAAAATTTTAAATAACTATGTTGGAATTTATGATGCAACTGTTGTTAAAAAATTAAAAGAAGCTGATGCTATAATTATTGGTAAAACAAATATGGACGAATTTGCTATGGGAGGAACTACAAGAACTTCTTACCATGGTATAACTAAAAATCCATGGGATTTAACAAAAGTTCCAGGGGGAAGTTCTGGAGGAGCTGCAACTTCAATAGCATCTCAAGAATGTTTTATCTCTCTTGGTTCTGATACTGGAGGAAGTATAAGACAACCATCTTCTTTCTGTGGAGTTGTAGGATTAAAACCAACTTATGGAAGAGTTTCAAGATATGGACTTATGGCTTTTGCCTCATCTCTTGATCAAATTGGACCAATAGCAAAATCTGTTGAAGATATAGCTCTTACTATGAATGTAATTTCTGGATATGATGATTTTGATGCAACTGTATCAAAAAAAGATGTTCCTGATTATACAAAAGCTCTTGGAAAAGATATTAAAGGAATGAAAATAGGAGTTCCTAAAGAATACTTTATTGAAGGAATTGATGAAGGTGTAAGAAAAGTTATGCTTGAATCTCTTGATAAATTAAAAGAATTAGGAGCTGAGATTGTAGAAATTTCTCTACCTCACACTAAATATGCTGTTCCTGTTTACTATGTTCTTGCACCAGCTGAAGCAAGTTCAAACCTAGCTAGATTTGATGGAGTAAGATATGGATACAGAAGCCCTGAAGCAAAAAATATTCTTGATCTATATATAAAATCAAGAAGTGAAGGTTTTGGTGCTGAAGTAAAAAGAAGAATTATGATAGGAACATATGTTCTTAGTGCTGGTTTCTTTGATGCATATTTCAAAAAAGCTCAAAAAGTTAGATCACTAATAAAAAAAGATTTTGATGAGGCATTTAAAACTGTTGATGTAATATTTACACCAGTTGCTCCATCACCAGCTTTTGAATTAAATAAAGAAAAAACACCTATTGAATTATACTTAGAAGATATATTTACACTTTCTGCAAACCTTGCAGGTATCCCAGGACTTTCTGTTCCTGCTGGTCTTACTAATGGACTTCCTGTTGGTATTCAACTTTTAGGAAAACAATTTGGAGAAGAAGACTTACTTGCTGTGGGAAGTGCTTTTGAAAAAATTAGAGGAGAATGGAAACTTCCTGAAGGAGATGATAAATAATGATAAAAGAATGGGAATCAGTAATAGGACTTGAAGTCCATCTCCAATTAAAAACAGGAACAAAAGTATGGTGTGGTTGTAGTGCTGACTATGATAATGACGATTCTAACACTCATACTTGTCCAATTTGTTTAGGACACCCTGGAGCTCTTCCAAAATTAAATAAAAAAGTTGTAGAATATGCAGTGAAAGCTGCCCTTGCTTTAAATTGTAATATAAACAATGAAAGCCATTTTGATAGAAAGAACTATTTCTATCCTGATGCTCCAAAGAACTATCAAATAACTCAATTTGAAAATTCTTATGCTGGAAAAGGATTCTTAGAAATAAATGTAAATGGAAAAGCTAAAAAAGTGGGAATTACAAAAATACAAATAGAAGAGGATACAGGTAAATCTGTTCATGGAGTTAATGAATCTTATCTTAACTACAATAGAGCTTCTATCCCTCTAGTAGAAATTATTTCTGAACCTGATATGAGAACTTCTGAAGAGGCTTATGAATATCTTACTCTTTTAAAAAATACTATAAAATATACAGGTGTTAGTGATGTTTCTATGGAACTTGGTTCTTTAAGATGTGATGCTAACATATCTGTTCACCACAAGGGAGAGCCTTTTGGAACTAGAGTTGAAGTTAAAAACCTTAACTCATTTAAAGCCGTTGCAAGAGCAATAGACTACGAAGTAAATAGACAGATTGAAACTATTGAAAAAGGTGGAAAGATAGATCAAGAAACTAGACTTTGGGACGATGATGCTCAGGTTACAAGAGTTATGAGAAGTAAAGAGGAGGCTATGGATTATAGATATTTCCACGAGCCTGATCTTCTTACTTTAATTATAACTGATGAAGAAATAGAATCTATTAAAGAAACTATGCCTGAATCAATAACAGATAAAGTAACTAGATTTATAAATGACTATCAAATTCCTGAATATGATGCTCATATTCTTTGTGAAGATATTGAACTTGCTGACTATTTTGAAAATACTGCAAAGGCATCAGGAAATCCAAAATCAAGTTCTAACTGGATAATGACTGAAGTTTTAAAACAATTAAAACACAACAATATTGAAATAAAAGATTTTGCTATTTCTTCTGAAGATTTAGGAAAAATTATAAAACTTATTGATACAAATGTTATTTCTTCAAAAATTGCAAAAACTCTTTTTGAAATGAAATTAACTGATGAAAGAAGTCCTGAAGTTATAGTTAACGAAGAAAAAATGGCACAGGTTGCTGATGATGGTGCTATTGAATCTTTAGTTGATGAAGTTTTAGCAAACAATCCAAAACTAATTGAAGATTATAAAAATTCAGATGAGGGAAGAAAACCAAGAGTATTAAAAGGGCTTATTGGTCAAGCTATGAAACTTTCTAAAGGAAAAGCAAATCCTCAAATGGTTACTGAACTAATGATTAAAAAATTAGGATAATTTCTTAAAATTTGAAAGCAGAGAGATTTAAAATTTCTCTGCTTTTTTATTTTGTATTAAAAATTAAATGCTTTTTATTTCTCTTGAATTTTTAATTCTATTACAATATTTTAAAAAGAGTTATGTATTTTATTGTTTCTGTGATATAATTTAATAATGTTAAATAAAAGTATTATTTATGAAATGGAGGAAAAAAATGGATGATAAATTAAAGTTTTTAAAACTTTTATCTGAATCATTTCCCACTATTGGAGCTACAACTCGTGAAATCATAAATTTAAAAGCAATTCTTAATCTTCCTAAAGGAACAGAACATTTTTTAACTGATATTCATGGAGAATATCAAGCTTTTAACCATGTTCTTAAAAATGGTTCAGGAGTTATAAAAGATAAAATTGATGATATTTTTGGAGATACACTTGAAGAAAATTTCAAAAAACAACTTGCAACAGTTATATATTATCCTGAGGAAAAAATAAACTTCATTCAAGAACTTGGAATTGATATGGATAGCTGGTACAGAGTTACAATCCTTCGTCTTGTTGAAGTATGTAAGGTTGTTAGTTCAAAATATACTGCATCAAAAGTAAGAAAAGCCTTACCTGAAGATTTTTCATATATTATTCAAGAATTGTTACATGAAAAAGATTTTTCATATAATAAAAAAGAGTATGTTAAAAATATTATAAATACAATTATTGAACTTGATAGAGCAAAAGAATTTATAATTGCAATATCAGAACTTATTCAAAGACTAACTATTGATGTTCTTCATATAGTAGGAGATATATATGATAGAGGTCCTGCTCCTCATAAAATTATGGATAGACTTATGAACTATCACAATGTTGATATTCAATGGGGAAATCATGATATTCTATGGATGAATGCTGCTGCTGGACATAAAGGAGCTATTGCAAATGTGGTTAGAATTTGTAGTAGATATTCTAACACTGATATATTAGAAGATATTTATGGAATTAATCTTCTTCCATTAGCAACCTTTGCTATGGATACATATGCTGATGATGAATGTACTCAATTTATACCAAAAGAATGTAGAAATAAAAAAAATATATTGCTTATGAGTAAAATTCATAAAGCAATAACAATAATTCAATTTAAAGTTGAAGCTGAAATTATTAAAAATAATCCTCTTTTCAAAATGGAAGATAGGATTTTACTAGATAAAATTGACTTAGAAAAGGGAACTGTTAGTATAAATGGAACTGCTTATCCCCTAACTGATAAAAATTTTCCAACTATTAACAAAGAAAATCCTCTTGAACTTACTACAGAAGAAAAAGAAATTATTGAAAAACTTAAAAAAAGTTTTGTTAATAGTGAAAAACTTCAAAAGCATGTTAAATTTCTTTTCTCTAAAGGTAGTATGTTTTTAAAATATAATTCAAATCTTCTTTTCCATGGATGTATTCCTATAAATAAAAATCAAGAATTTACAAAAGTTACTATTTGTGGTAAAACTCTTTCAGGAAAAAAATATCTTGAAGAACTTGATAGAGTATGTAGAGAGGGGTATTTTAATAAAACAGACCCTGAACGAAAAGAAAGAGCCATTGATTTCATGTGGTATCTATGGTGTGGACCAAACTCTCCACTATTTGGAAAAGATGCAATGAAAACTTTTGAAAGGTATTTTACTACTGATAAAACTCTTCATAAAGAGGTTAAAAATCCTTATTACTCTTTCTATGAAGATGTTGATTTCATAAATAAAATATTTGTAGAATTTGATCTTAATCCTGAAATTTCTCATATTATAAATGGACATGTTCCAGTAAAAGAAAAAAACGGTGAAAATCCTATTAAAGCTAAAGGAAAACTTATAGTTATTGATGGTGGATTTTCAAAAGCATATCAATCTGAAACAGGGCTTGCTGGTTATACTTTAATATATAACTCTTATGGTATGAAACTTGTTTCACATGAACCTTTTCAAAATGTAAAAAATGCTATTGAAAACTGTGTAGATATTCATTCATCCACAAGAATAATAAAAAGAGTTTTAGAGAGAAAGAGAGTAAAAGATACTGATATTGGTAAAAAACTTGAAACACAAATAGAAGACCTTTATGATCTTCTTGAAGCTTATAAAAGAGGTTTCATAAAAGAAAAACATTAAATTTTTCAAAAGCTATTATAAAAAATTTTCTATTCAAAGAAATTTTTAATTTATAATAGCTTTTCTTTTATTTATTAAACTTTTAAGCTATAATATAATATATGCTTAATTTTTAGGGAGGAATTATATGATTTTACTTGTGGAAGATACTTTAAATATGAGAAAACTTATAACTACTATACTAAAACAAGAAAATATTGAAGTTGATGAAGCTTGTAATGGAGAAGAAGCTCTTGAAAAACTTGGAAATGGAAATAAATATTCTCTTCTTCTTGTAGATATTATGATGCCAAAACTTAATGGTTTAGAGTTAACAAAAGAGATTAGAAAATTCTCTCAAGTTCCAATTATTTTTATCACAGCTCTTTCTGATGAAAAAAGTCAAATCCTTGCTTATGATGCTGGAGCTGACGGCTATATAACTAAACCATTTCCAAAGCAACTTCTTATCTCTATTGTGAATAGATATATGCAAAAAATAAAAACTAATAAAAAATATGAAGGACTTGAGATAGAAGAAAAAGGAAAAAGAATTTTAATTGATGGAGAAGAGTGTGATTTTCCCCCAAAAGAGAGAGAAATTCTTATGTACCTTATTAACAATGAAAATTCTGTTGTTACTAGAGAACAAATTATAACTTCTATTTGGGGATATTCTTTTATTGGAAATGATAGAGTTATTGACAATCACATAAAAAAATTAAGACAAAGATTAAAAAAATATTCTAAATTTATTAAAACTGTAAAACTTGTTGGATATAAATTTGAGGTGAATGAAAGTTGAAACTAAAACCAAAAACTCTTTTAATTTTAACTTTAATGTTTCTTTCTACAGTTACTCTTGAATTTCTTTCAGGGGAATTTTACTTTGAAAAGTTTTTTAAACTGCAAAAAGAAAAACAACTTTCAAATATTGACTTTATAACTTCTCAAGGGAAAGTAAATTTTCAAAAACTTAGAAATTTCCAAAATACAACTAGTAGTCTTGCCCTTATTATAAAAGACAACGAAATTGTTAATATAAATGATTTTGATTATTTTTCTTTAGATACTAAAGATGGAAAAAAAATTATACTTCTTAATGCTTTTTTAAATAATCTTTATTCTGATAAAAAATTCTATCTTACTGATAAAGAGCATATAAAACTTATAGGAGTAAATATTCTTGCAAATAAATATTACCTACCTATCTCTATTCAAGGAATAGATAGAGTATATGAAGACTATAAATTTGCATCTATGAAAAATTTAGAAACATACACAATAAAGGGAAGTGTTTTTTCAACTTCATACTCAGGATATCTCTCTCCTCAATCTAGTAATTTAGTAGAATTTTTTTCTAAATTTTCTGAGCTTAATAAATTAAATTTTCAAGAAAATTTAAACTATGGAATAGAACTTATTCAAAAAAATATAAATGGGTACAATATTTTTATCTATTACTCTTATCAAAATTTAAGTTCAGTTTTCCCTACTTTAAGGGTTTACTTTTATTTTAAAGCTATTTTTCTTTTACTTTTAACTCTTGTTATAGGACAGCTTTTAGATTATTTTATTATTAATCCTATTGTATATCTTTCAAAAGTTACTGAAAGAATTTCAAAACTAAATTTTAAAAATGATATTGAATATACTAAAAATGATGAGATTGGAGAACTTTACTTTAAAATAGATGAAATGGCATATCGTTTGGAAGATATTATTAAGCTATACAGAGATGAAGCTGAAAAAAATATCATAAAAAAAGAAGAATTAGAAGAAAAAATCATGAGTTTTATGCATGAAATCAAAACTCCTCTTTCTCTTATTATGGGATTTACAGAACTTATGCAAGATAAATATAAAAATGATGAAGATTTTGAAATTATTATTTTAGAAGCTAAAAGACTTCTAAGACTTTCAGAGGAAACTCTTCTCCTTGAAAAAAATATTGATGTGAAAGATTCTCTTATTTTAAAAAGATTTGATATTATCCCTGTTATAAAATTAGGACTATACATTTATCAAAAAGAACTTTCTGAAAAGAAGATTATCTTCAATGATGAAAGAGAGATTTTTGTTATAGGTGATAGAGAAAAAATTGAACAGGTTATCTTTAATCTTTTAAAAAATGGATATAACTATGCTAAGAGTGAAATTATAATAAAAATTGAAGAAATAGAAAATAATAGGGTTTGCATTTCTATTTCAAATGATGGAAAAAATATTTCTGAAAGTGAACTTCCAAAAATTTGGAATAAATTTTATACTACAAGTAATAACTATCAAAGAGGACTTGGTTTATATATTGTTTCTAATATTTTAAAAGCTCATAATAGCAAATATGGAATTATTAATTTAGAAAATTCTGTAAAATTTTATTTCACTCTTCAACTTGATGAAAAAAAATCAGGGGTTTAATACTCCTGATTTTTTATAGCCATTTTTTCTTTTTAAATATTATAAACATTCCAACTACAAGAATAGCCATTACACCTAGAAGAATAAAATATCCATATTGATAATTAAGTTCAGGCATATTTTTAAAATTCATTCCATAAAGCCCTGCTAAAAAACTTAGAGGCATAAATATTGTTGAAATTATTGCTAATACTTTCATAACTTTGTTCATATCATTACTTAAAATAGAATAATAAAGTTGAAAAAGCTCTGATGTTCTTGAGGTCATTGTTTCTAAAATATCACATATTGTTATTCCATGGTCATGTAAATCTGAAAGATACATCTTATTCTTAACACCAAAATATAAAATTACATCTTCACTTTGAAATTTTGCACTTATCTCTCTTATAGGATATATCCCCTTTTTTAAATAAGATAACTCTGATTTTAATTTTAATATTTTTTCTGCAAGTTTATCTGAAAATTCATTTAAAATTTTTCTTTCAAGATTATCTATTCTCTCTTCTAAAAAATCTAAGATAACAAAATAATTATCTACTATTATATCCATCATAGCATAAGCTAAATACCCTATTCCTCTATTAAATATCTTAGAATTAGGTAATTCTATTCTTTTTCTTAAAGCATCTAAGATTTTATTATCTCCTTCTTGAATTGTTAAAAGATAATTCTCTCCTAAAATAAAAGATATCTGTTTACATTCTATTTTTTTATTTCTTGAATTAAACTCTGCTAATTTTAAAACGATAAAAATATAATTTTCCCATACTTCTATTTTTACCCTCTGATTTATATTCACTAAGTCTTCAAGAACAAGGGGACTTATATTTAACTCTTCACCTATTTTATTAATAAGTTTAACATCATGTAAACCATCTATATTTAACCAATTTAATTTTCCTTTTTGATTTAAAAAAGTTAATCTTTCATCTTTTTCTATCTTTTTTTTAGATATTTTATCTCCATCAAAAGAATATAATTCCATACTAACTTCTTTATCTATTTTGTTTCCTGTGTATAAGATTGTGCCAGGAGGAAGTCCTACTTTCTTTTTTGTATATGAATTTTCTTTCATATTAAATCTCCTTTATTAATAATCTTCTTGTATATTTTGACTTTTTTTATTAATAAAAGGTTAAACTTTATTACTTTTTATACATCTTTTCATAATATTTTTGATAATCTCCACTTGTTACATTTTCCATCCACTCTTGATTATCTAAATACCATCTTATTGTTT
>JAHHTB010000044.1 GCA_020024855.1 Fusobacterium sp. | reverse complement strand
ACTTTTTATAAAATCTGAATAATTTTTACTATTAACCCCATAATAGATATAAAAATAAAGAGGTCTAATTTATAGACCTCTTTATTGCTTTTTTTATCCTATATTTCTCTTTTTAATTGATTTACCCAGTTTACAATTCTTTCTTCTGTTAAATCTTTTTGATTTTTATCATCTATTGCAAGACCTATAAATTTTCCTTTCTCAATACTTCTTGAATCTTCAAAATTATAACCCTCTATCGAAGTTCTACCTATTAATTTTATATTATTATATTTTATATACGTATAAATAATACACATTCCATCAACAAAAGTTTTTCCAAAAAATTCTTGATCTCCTACTCCTATTAAAGCAACTTTTTTACCTTGATAATCTTTACTTCCAATAAATTTTAAATGTCCTTCCCAACTTTTTTGAACATCTCCATGATTCCAACTTGATGTTGCAAAAATAAGCACATCATAATCATCAATTTTATTTTCTATTTCAGAAACATTCATTACATTAGCCTCTAAAAGTTCTCCTACTCTTTCTGCTACTTTTTTAGTAACACCTGTTGTACTTCCATAGAAAATTCCTATTTTCATTATACTACCCTCCTAATTTTTATCATAACTTAAAAAATAATTATATCATATAGACGTAAAAAATACTAAAAGTGTAAAAATTTTTTATTATTTTATTTTTCAACCTAAGAATATATTTTATGATATAATAATTATATGGAAATTTTAAGGAGGAACTATCTTGGTTTACTTTTTATATGGGGATATTCCCTTACAATTAAAATATGAAGAACTTTTAAAAAAAATAAAAGATGAAAATCCAAATATACCTGAACAGCATTTTGATATAACTCAAGATGAAACAGATAATATTTTTCAAGCTCTTTCTACAAACTCTATGTTTATTCCAAAATCTCTTATTGTTATTAAAAGAATGGAAAAAATGAAAGGGCTTAACAATTTTATAAAATCTTTAGCAGAATTTAACTATTCACAAAAAATTATAATTTTAATATATGAAGAAGAGCTTAATGATTATGGAAAAACCGTAAATCCTCTTGAAAAAGCTCTTACTATGAAAAATCTTGAGGCTATTGCAAAACCTTTAGTTGCTAGAAAAGAATCTGAAAAAAAATCCCTTCAATTTTTCGTAGAAAAAAAATTAAATTGCTCTGAATATGAAGCTGAAAAATTTATTGAAATGGTTGGAGAAGATTTTCTAAAAATAAAAAATGAGATAGCTAAAATTGAAAACTTTTTAAATGGAGAACCTTTTAAATTAGAAAAAGTTAAACACATACTTTCTGTAAATACAGAATATAATCTTTATAAATTAACAGAAAATTTTATATACAATAAAAATTCTAAAGATCTTATTGAACACTTAAGAGCTGAAAAAAATTATATGCTATTTCTTAATATTTTAAGTGAAGAACTTTCAACTCTTTTTAAATTAAAAGATCTATCTATAAGAGGAATAATTGGACCATCTGTTTCTTACAATAAATTTAAAGCTGATATTTATCCAAATATAAAAAATAATTTTAAAATAAATGCTTTTAAATCAACTGCTGAATATCCTTTATTTTTAAAATTTAAATATCTTGATTTGTACCCAATAGATTTTTATAAGAAAAAAATGAAAGATACACTTATTATTGAATATAAAATTAAAATAGGACAAATTGAAGAGATACTTGGAATGGAAAAATTTATTCTTGAATTTTTCATTTAAATCTATATAATATATTAGCTGAGTTTAAATACTATCTATTTTTCTTAGCTCTATATAAAAATTTTTATAGTCTACATAGTAGTTAAAAGGGAAGCGAAGTGAAATTCTTCCATGGTCCCGCCACTGTGATGAGGATGAAAGTAGAATACCACTGAAGATTTTATCTTTGGGAAGGGCTATTAGTAAAATGATTCTAAATCAGGAGACCTGCTATAAAAATATATATTTACTACCTGCGAGGACAGGAGAGGTAATGACTTTTTTAGTCATGAACTTCTCTCAATTTTAATAGGAAATTTTATTTCCTAAATTTTATGAGGAGGTTTTTTATGAAAAAATTACTTGCAACACTTATGCTTACAGCTACTATTTCTGTAGGTGCATCAGGTGAAGAGGGGGGATTTGTGAAGTCTGATTTTTACAAAACAATGGAAAAAAATGATAAGGCATCTGTTCTTATGGTACACTTTGGAACTACCTTTGACGACACCAGAGCAAACACTATTGATGCTGTAAATGCTGAAGCGAAAAAAGAATTTCCTAAAATGGAAGTTAGAGAAGCTTACACTTCAAGAATTATTATGAGAAGATTAAAAGAAAGAGGAATTGTAAAAGATAATCCTGCTGAAGCTCTTGATAAACTTGTTGCTGAAGGTTACACTCATCTTATTGTTCAACCTACAAATATTATTAATGGTGTAGAAGCTAAAACTCTTGAACAACAACTTGATATGTATAAGGATAAATTTAAAGAAATTAGAATAGGATCTGCTCTTCTTACAACTTCTGAAGACTATAAAGCTGTTGCTGAAATTCTAAACAAAGAAACTGGTAAACTTGAAAAAGATGAAGCAGTTGTTCTTGTTGGACATGGAACACATGATAGTGGAAATGCTACTTATCCTGCTATGGATTATACAGCAAAAGCTATGGGATATAAATTCTATGTTGGAACTATTGAAGGATATCCTGAATTTGATGATGTTGTAAAAGGACTAAAAAAAGATGGAATAAAAAAAGTTGTTCTTATGCCTTTTATGTTTGTTGCTGGAGACCATGCTAATAATGATATTGCTGTTGATTGGAAAGAAGATTTAGAAAAAGAAGGGTTTACTGTTGATGTAAAACTTGTTAGTCTTGGAATGATTAAAGACATTAGAGAAATATTTATAGATCATGCAAAATTTATGCTTGAAAATAAAAAAGAAGATATGATCTCTAAAAAACTTTTTTATAGTACACAAAAAGATTAATTAAATTTCTAGCTGTTGTTCTAAAAACAACAGCTTTTTTATTTTTTGTATATATATTTTATTTTAACTATTTTTATCTTTATTATACAAAAAAGTAATACTTATGTTTTTTGCTAGACATTTTAATAGAATTGTACTATTATGTAAACGCTAAACATATATACATATTATTTAATATATTTATTTTTTTTATATTTTTATTTAGGGAGGGTATTGATATGTTTTTTCATAATGTAATTGCAGATGCTTTAACTTTAATTGCTATTCTTAATCCATTTGGAAATGTTCCTCTTTTTGTTAGTATGAGTGATGGTATGGATAAAGATATTAGAGCAAAACTTTTTAAAACAATAGCCTTTACAGGATTTTTTATCATGCTTATCTTTGGTTTTGTTGGTGAATTTCTTATGAAAAATCTTTATAAAATTGAAATGAAAGAACTTAGAATTGCTGGAGGATTTCTTCTTGCTGGTTTAGCTTTTAGAAATATTTTATTTCCACCAAAAAAAGCAAAAGATAATGATTTACTTTCTCTATCATCTGAGGAACAAGTTAAACAGGGAGTTATTCCTATGGCATTTCCTATGATGGTTGGTCCAGGAAGTTTGGCTACTATGCTTATTGTAAAATCACAAACTGGAATCGTACAAAGTACTCTTTCTCTTGTAATTGCTTTTACTGTCATTGGATTTATCCTTTATATTGGAACTTTTCTTGAAAAATTACTTGGAAAACTTGTTCTTTATATTCTTTCAAGAGTCATGCAAGTATTCATAATGTCTATTGGAGTTAGAATCTTTATCTCAGGAGTTCTTGAGGTAATTATTAAAAATAGATAAAAATTTTTAAATTTTTCTTGCATTTTTTCTTATTTTGTTTTATACTTACTTCAACGATAGATATCAAAGATTTAATAAGGAGGGAAATATGTTCGTAATACTTAGCATAATATTTGTCATATGTGCCATAATAATGATAATAAGCACAATTAAATATGCAAATAAATTTGTTAGGGAAAATTGCGAAAATATTTCATTGCCTTTATTTATACATAATTTTATACTTTCATAAACTAAATTTTTTAATAATTTTTGTTTATGAAAAAATAGAATATTATAATTTAGTCAATTTAATTTAAAGACAACCTAACAAGGTTGTCTTTTTTTTATTAAAATTTTTAGATATTAAATAATTTATATTTTTAAGGGGGAAAAGAAAATGAAAAAATTTAACACTTTATTAATCGGAGCAACATTACTTATGACAGCATGTGGTGGAGAAAAAGAGGTTAAAGAAACTAAGGTAGCTGATACTGTAAAAATTGGAGCTACTGCACCTTTAACAGGACCACTAGCAATTTATGGTGTTACTTCTACAAATGGTTCTAAACTTGCTATGGATGAAATTAATAAAAATGGTGGTATCCTTGGAAAACAAGTTGAATTTACTGTGCTTGACTCTAAAGGTGACCCTACTGAAGCAATTACTGCTTATAATAAACTTGTAGATAAAGGAATTGTTGCTTTTATTGGTGATGCACCTTCAAAACCTACTCTTGCCATTGCAGAAGTAGCTGCTCAAGATAATATGCCAATGATTACACCAAATGGAACTCAATTTAATATCACTGAAGCTGGACCAAATGTTTTCCGTACTTGTTTCACTGATCCATATCAAGGAGTTGTTCTTGCTAATTTTGCTAAAGATAATTTAAAAGCACAAAGTGTGGCTATTCTTGTAAATAACTCTAGTGATTACTCAGATGGAGTTTCAAAAGCATTCCTTGAAGAAGCTGGAAAATTAGGATTAAATGTTGTGGCTAAAGAGGGATACTCTGATGGAGATAAAGATTTTAGAGCTCAACTTACAAAAATTTTACCTTTAAATCCTGATGTTTTAGTTATTCCTGATTATTATGAACAAGCTGCTTTAATTACTGTTCAAGCTAGAGAAGTTGGACTTAAATCTACATTCATTGGTCCTGATGGTTGGGATGGAGTTGCAAAAACTCTTGATCCAAGTGCATATGCTGCTGTTGAAAATTCATACTTTACTAACCATTATTCTTTAGAAGATAATTCATCTAAAGTTCAAGAATTTGTAAAGGCATATAAAGAAGTTTATAATGAAGAGCCTTCTTCATTTGCTGCTCTTTCTTATGATTCTGCTTATATGATGAAAGCTGCTATTGAAAAAGCTGGAACTACTGAAAAACAAGCTGTAATTGATGCATTAAAAACTCTTGATTATGAAGGGGTAACTGGTCATCTTACTTTTGATGAAAAAAATAATCCTGTTAAAGATGTTACTGTTTTAAAAATTGTAAATGGTGAATACACTTTTGATTCCATTGTTAAACCTACTAAATAGTATTACAAAAAATGACAGCAGATTAAAAATCTGCTGTCATATATAATTTACTTTTCAAGTCTATTTTCAAAATATTTTGAAATTGGAAGTTCAATTTTTATATCATACTTAGAAATTTCACAATAAAAAGAGTTAAGATATAATGATTTTTCATCATCTTTTTTTCCATATCTTGTATCTCCTATTATTGGATTACCCATATTAGATAGTTGCACTCTCAATTGATGTGTTCTTCCTGTTATAAGTTCTGCTTCTAAAAGAGTGACATTTTTTCCATATTTTAAAGTTCTAAATATAGTGATTGCTTCCTTTCCTTCTGGATCATCTTTAGTAGTTACAACGACACTATCTTCAACTTTTTTTAGATAATTATCAATAATAAATTTTTCTTTTTGTATTATCCCATGAACTAGAACATAATATTTTTTCTTTATATTATTTTCTCTTATCTCTTCTGTCAAAATTCTAGTAGATATTTTATTTTTAGCTCCTATTACAAGACCTGATGTCTTTCTATCTATCCTATTTATAAAATTAAAATTATTATCTTTAAAATATGATTTAAACATTTCTGAAATTCCATAGTCATAACCACTTCCTTTGTGCATAACTACATCTTTCTTTTTATTAAAAATAATAATATCCTCATTTTCAAAAACTATCCCTTTTCTTAATTCTTCTTTTTCTGCTAATGAAAGTTTTACAAATGGTTCTTCTTTTATATCTTCTTCATCAACTTCAAGACCAATAAAAACCTTATCTCCTTCTAAAAGACGATAATTTTCTTTTTTCTTTTTATTATTAACTTTTATTTTTCCTATTCTCATTGCTTTAAAAATTTCTGTAAGCGGAGTGGACTTAAGTTTTTTTCTTAAATATCTGTCAAGCCTTACTCCCTCATCTTCTTTTTCTATTATATATTTCATAATTCCCTCTAAAATTTATGTATTTTTACACTGTGAACTATTCCAAGCATTAAAAAACCAAAAACAAATGAACTTCCACCATAACTCATAAATAAAAGCGGTAGTCCTGTTACTGGCATAACTCCCATTATCATTCCTATATTTATTACAACATGGAAAAAGAAAATACTTGCAATACCATAACAAATTAATTTTCCATATCTATCTTCTGAAGCATCTCCTATTTTTATAACATTCATTATAAGAGCAAGATAAAGAACTATAAGAACAACTCCACCAGCAAATCCTCTCTCTTCAAGAAAAACAGAACCAATAAAATCTGTATGTGATTCTGGAAGAAATCTTAATTTACTTTGAGTCCCTTGAAGAAATCCTTTACCTAGTAATCCACCTGAACCTATTGCTATTTTTGATTGAACTACATTCCATCCACTATTCATAAGGTCAGCTTCTGGATTTAAAAATGTTTGTATTCTTGTCCTTTGATAATCTTTAAGTACAAAGAAATATGCTATGGGAATACTTGCACTTCCTAAAATTACTATCTGCCATATAGCTTTCCAATCAATTCCATGTATAAAAATCATAACAAAATATATAAAAACTAAAACTAATGATGTTCCTAGATCTGGTTGATTAAGAACAAGTAAAAATATTGGAATTATATAAATCCCAGAAAAAAACATATCTTTAAGTCCTCTAAAATATTTTCCATAATTTATTATAAGAACTTCGGCAAATGAAAGTACTAAAAAAAGTTTTGAAAATTCTGATGGTTGAATACTTATAAGCCCTAAATCAATCCATCTCTTTGCTCCTTTTGCTTCATCTCCAAAAACATAAACTGCTACAAGCATAAAAATATTTATTATATAAATAAACTTATAATATTTAGCATATTTTCTATAATCAATAAAAGACACAGTAAAATATACTCCTATACCAATACCTGTCCAAATTATTTCTTTTTTAAAAAATGAAAGAGTTCTATGGGCAGTAGCTGTATAAACAGTAGTAAGGCTTAAAACTATTATTAAAAGAATTTTCAATAATAATGTATGATCCATCTTTTTTATTTTTTTTACTACTATTGTTATATTCCTTTTACTTAATATTCCCATATTTTCTCCTTACTTATTTTGTCCTCTTTTATTTTCCTGTATGTCCAAATCCACCACTACTTCTATCACTTTCACTAAGTGTTTCAACTTCTACTAAATCCATTTGATACACTTTATTTAAAACAAGTTGTGCTATTCTTTCACCTGGCTCAACTGTGTAATCTTCTTTACTTAAATTTATCATTATTACTCCTATTTCTCCACGATAATCACTATCAATTGTTCCAGGAGTATTTGCCATAGAAATACCATGTTTTAATGCAAGTCCACTTCTTGGTCTTACCTGTACTTCATATCCTACTGGGATTTCCATTTTAATTCCTGTAGGAATAAGTTTTCTTTCAAGACTTCCAAGAGTAACAGGCTCTGTAATGTTTGCTCTTACATCCATACCTGCTGATCCTTCTGTCATATACATTGGTTTTTCTACACCCTTATCTAAAATTACTTTTACTATTATTTTTTCCATTTATATTTTCTCCTTAGTTGATTATATATTTCCAAGAATAGTTTTTGAATAATATTTTTTATCAAACATATCTTGGGCTACTCTTTTTATATCATTGACAGTTATTTTTTCTATCTGTTTTAATATCTCATCTAAATCTTTTATTTCTTTATATAAAAGATAAGAGTTTGCCATTCTATTCATTCTTCCTTTACTGCTTTCAAGTCCAAAAGTAACAGCACTTAAAAATTGATTTTTTGACTTTTGGAGTTCATATTCTGTAATTCCATTTTCTTTTATATCTTCAAACTCATTCTCAATAATATTTAAAACTTCTTTATAATCTTTTTTTGTAGTTCCTGCATAAACAGTAAAAAGTCCTCCCTCTTCAAAAGAAGAAGTATAACTAAATACAGAGTAAGCAAGTCCTCTATCCTCTCTTATTTTTTGGAATAATCTTGAACTCATATTACCTGCAAGAGTATTTGAAATAATTGCAACTTCATATCTTTTATCACTTGTTAAAGAGCAACCTAAAGTATTAAAACATAAATGAACTTGATTTGTATCTTTATTTATTCTATTTTCAATACTTTTTATTTTCATAGAACCATTATAATCTCTGTTTGGAATAATATTTTCTATTTTTCCAATTCCATTATTTAAAACTTCTGAAATATCTTCAAAAGAAAAATTCCCTGCAATAGATATTACTATATTTTCTGGTCTATATTGTTCCTTAAAATATTTAATAAGTTTTTCTCTTGTAATTCCTTTTATACTTTCTTCTGTCCCAAGAACAATATTTCCTTGAACACCATCTATTACAAGTGATGTATTTCTATCATGTACTATCTCTTCAGGAATATCATCATACATTCTTATCTCTTCTATTACAACATTTTTTTCTTTTTCAAGATTTTCCTCTGAAAAAGTAGAGTTCAAAAACATATCTGTTAAAATTTCTATTCCCTCTTTCAATTTATTTGAAAGCATTTGCACATAATAAACTGTATTCTCTTTTCCTGTGTAAGCGTTTATTATTCCACCTTCATTATCTATTATCTCAGAAATTTCTTTTGCACTTTTAGTTTTTGTTCCTTTAAACATCATATGCTCAAGAAGATGAGATATTCCCTCTTCTCCACTAAGTTCATTCTTAGCTCCTGTTTTAACAAAAATACCAAAAGTTACACTATTTATTCCTTCTATTTTATCCATAAGAACAGGTATACCATTCTTAAGTTTTTCTATTTTAATGCTCATATTCCTCCCACTTTTTATCTATGTTTTAATTATTTTACTAATATTCTGCCTTATGTACAAAATATATTCCTATTGCAAGAAAAATTATATTAGGAAGCCAACCACTTACAAAAGGATTCATAAGACTATTCTTTCCTAAAGATTCAAATGAGGCTTGTAATATATAGTAACCATAACCTAAAAACATACATAAAACTATACTCATTGCTGAATTTCCTCTTACATATCTACTTCCAAGAGAAAGTCCAAGAAAAGAAATTACAAAACTTGCAAATGGGAATGAATATCTATTCCCAAGCTCAACCATTTCACTTCTTATATCTCCACCAGTAATTCTTAAATCTTTTATCTCTTTTTTAAGTTCCTTTGTTGTAAGAAGTCTTGGGTCTATTGAAAGGGTAACAAAATTTTCTGGAGCCTTATCAAATTCTTCTGATGAATATGATGCTTGTTGTTTTATTGTTTTATTTTTTATATCATTTATAATAACATCTTCTAGCTCCCATCTATTTATTTCTTTATTATATTCTCCTTTTTTAGCTATTATAACCTCTTCTATTTCTGTAAAATCTTTATTAAGTTTTATAAATTCTATATTATCAGCTATACTTTTTTCAATATTTATATAACTCATCATATAAATATTATTTTTTTCTATATCTCTTAAGAAACCATTTCTTTTTTCTTTTGGAAGAACTTTTGAAATTATATTCCCCTTAAGTTCCTTTATTCTCTTTTCTGATGCTGGATAAATATTTCCATTTATATAAAACACTATAACTGAAATAAAAAAAGATATTATTACAGGAAACATTATTATTCTTCTAAAACTTATTCCTGATGTCTTAAGTGATATTATTTCAAGATTAGATGCCATTTTATTTATCATCATAAGAGAACCAAGTAAAACTGCAAGAGGTGTTACATTTAAAAGAATATCTGGAATCATATTTAATACATAAATAAATCCATCTGATGATGACATTCTCCCATCTGCAACATATCTAAAAATTTTAAAGAGTTGACTTAATATGAAAATATTTATAAAAGCAATAACACTTAATAAAAAAGCTTTTATAAAATTTTTACTTATATATAAATCTAATTTTTTTATTTTTAAATTTTTATTCATATTTTACACCAGCTCTACCTTTTTTTTATACATGATTATAGTAAATAGATATAGAAGAATATTTGGAAGCCATATTCCAAGATAAGGGCTTACTTTTCCTCTATAAGACATAACCATTCCAATATTTAAAAAAACTATATAAACAAAAATTATTCCTATTCCAAAACCATAATTTACACCTTTTCCACTTCTATGATGCCCTATTGACATTAAAATTCCTAGAACAGAAAGCATTATTGTTGAAAGAGGAATTGCTAATTTTTTATTTATTTCTACAATATAAGGTAATTTCTCTCCTTTTTCTTTTTTTATTTTCATCTCTTCTATTAATTGAGATATTCCCATTCCCTCTATATCATTTACTTGCATTTCAACATTTTGGAAATATGAACTTAAAGGAATTTTCCTTTCTTCAAAAGTTCCTCTTAAATTTTCTTCTCCATTTTTATTAAATCTATAAAATTTTACATCATCAATCACCATAGCTGCATCTTTCCAATGAGCTGTTTCACCTAAAACAAGTGTTGGATATTTTGTATCCTCCTCTTCTATAAAAATAAGAAGATTTTTAGCATTTTTAGTTTTAGGATCTATTTTATCTATGTACAATTTATAATCTGACATATCATCTATAAGAACTTTATCCCTCAACTGAAAAACTGGATTTTCATAAGCCATTTTTAAAGTAAGTTGTTGAAGTTTATTAAATGATCTTGGAATAATACTCTCCTGAAGAAAAAATATAAAAATAGTTACTCCTATTCCCATTAAAACCACTGGTTTTATCATATCTTTTAATGACATTCCTATTGAGTTCATAGCTGTTGATTCACTATTTTTTGTAAATTTTCCAAAAGTTATCATTATTCCTAAGAACATTCCCATAGGAATAGTTTGTGAAAGTATCATAGGAAGATAAAATGATAACATTCTTACAACATCTATTAGAGATATTCCTTTTATTATTATACTTTCCATCATTGAAACAATTATCTCTATCATAAATATAAAGGTAAAAAGAGATATTCCAAAAGCTATTGGAAGTTTTGCTTCTGATAATATATATCTATTTATTATTTTCATTTTTTTCTCCTAGAATAATTTATCTATATATTTATCAATAGTTCTATTATCCCTTATCATTTTCAATTTTTCTTTAAAAAATTCTGGAATATACTGATCTACATTTTTTGATTCTTCTAAAAAATAAGCATTAGCTTTACTTTCTTTTCCATACTCTTTAATTTTTGGAAAACTGTCTGCTGTAATATTAAATATTAAAAGTACAAGTGCACTTATAATAAATCCTTTTACAAAACTTAAAATTCCACCTAAAATTCTACTTATAAATGAAACATTTTGCTTTTTTAAAATTAAATTTAATATATGAATTAATATACTAAATATAATAAATACTAACACAAAAACAATTACATATGTATATGTATAATTTGAACCTAAATATTTTTCTACATATTTTAAAACAATTGGTGTTACTTTTTGAGTTATTAAAAAATTTATTACAACACCAAAAGTTGATATAAATTCAACAACAAATCCATTTTTTATTCCAAATAATATAGAAATTGCTATTATCACTCCAACTATCATATCTAAATACATCTTTATTTCCTCCTATACTACTCTTACCCATAAAGCTTTTAAATAAAGAGTTTCTGGAATATGTAGTATCCATGGATGATCTTCTGGTTGATAATTTATTCCAATAACCTGTACCATTTTCCCATTATTTGATGCTGCCATTCTTGTTACTTCTATTAAGTCTTGAAGACTCATATGATATGCACATGTTATAACTCCAAGTATTCCACCTTTATCAAGAAGCTTAAAACTACTATCACAAAGTTCAAAAAAGAAATCTCTTCCTCTTCTAACATCTGTTTTCTTTTTTATAAGTGATGGTGGATCTAAAGTTATTACATCATATTTTATACCTCTTCCCACTAGAGTTTTTAAAAGCATAAAAGCATCTCCCTCTAATGTTTCAAAATCTCCTGTAAATCCATTCACCTCATAATTTCTTTTACAAAGTTCAAGAGCATAAGGTTCTTTATCAATAGCTGTAACTTTTACACAATTTTCTTTAAGTGCTGCTATTGAAAATCCTCCACTAGAAGAAAATACATCTAAAAATCTCGTTTTTTCATTAAGATATGGTCTTATAAATTTTCTTGAATCTCTTTGGTCTAAGAAAAATCCTGTCTTCTGTCCATTAACAATATCAATAGTATACTTAAGTCCATTATCTTCCATTATTATTTCTGCAGGAATTTCTCCGTATATTATTCCTGTTTTTTCTTCTACACCTTCATGAACTCTATTTTCTACATCACTTCTTTCATATATCCCTTTTGGCTTCATATATTTTTTTATAGCATTTATTATTTCTTGTCTAAATACTTCTACACCAGAATTTCTAAATTGAATAGAAATATATTTTTCAAATTTATCTATTACAAGTCCTGGAATTCCATCTGCCTCAGAAAAAAATACTCTTGTACAGTTTGTTTCTTCTGCAAGATGTTTTCTTTTATCATATGCTGTTTTTATTTTATTATAAATAAAATCTTTATCTACTTTTTCATCTTGAGTTGTAAGAACTCTTACGAAAGCTGATGTTCCTTCAGTAACATATCCTCTTCCAACAAATTTCATATCGTCTCTTAAAACATCTACAATATCTCCTGTTTTAGCTTCACCTAATATTGTTTTAATCTCATCTTTAAAAACATTAGGATAAAAATTTTCAATCTTTTTTTC
>JAHHTB010000043.1 GCA_020024855.1 Fusobacterium sp. | reverse complement strand
GTCCAACAAGAAGCGCCATTTTTTATTTTTTGGAAAATTATAATATATAAATAAATGTTTTTTGTCAAATAGTGTTGGTAAAAAAATAAAATAGATTTTCATAATAACCTTAATGTTGATTTTTAGCATTAAGGTTATTTTAATGTAGTATGATTGACACTATATCGAATAGATGTTATACTGAAACGTCATTTAAAAGGTTAGAAGTGATTAATATAAATTAATTTAAGTTAACAGATACTAAAATTATTTAAGGAGTAATTAATGAAAAAATTAAAGAAGAAAGCAGTGAGTTTAGAAGCTTTTGTATGCTTAATTGTTTTGATTGGATCATGTGGCTATATAGGGCATATAATGGGACCAGTAAATATGATAAACACAATAATGAGTACAGCTCATGATTTATTATTAAATACAGTATTTTTTATAATGGGAGTAGCAGTACTTGCAGGAGCTTTATCAGAAATCTTGTCTGAGTTTGGAGTAATTTCCTTAATAAATAAACTTTTATATTTTATAATATATCCTTTATATAGATTACCAGGAGCATCAGCATTAGCAGTAGTAACTACCTATATATCAGATAATCCTGCTGTACTAAGTTTAGCTGCTAATAAAGAATTTAAAAAATATTTTAAAAATTATCAATTTACAGCTCTTACTAATTTAGGAACCTCTTTTGGTATGGGATTTATTGTTTCAGCTTTCATGGTTGCTCAAGGTGGCTTAATGAAAGAAAATTTATTTAAATCTGTAATATTAGGTAATTTAGGAGCGGTTATAGGGAGTATAGTAAGTGTTAATTTAATGATACATTATAGTAAAAAATATTTTGCTTTACGTGGAGAGTTAAATACTGAGGAAATAACAGATAAATTTGTATTAGATACAAGGGAAATTAGAAGAGGTTCTGTATTTGAAAGATTTTTAGAAGCAATGCTTGAAGGTGGAAAAGTTGGAGTAGGAATGGGAATAGCAATTATTCCTGGTGTAATAATAATATGTACTATTGTTTTAATGTTAACAAATGGAATGCCAGAAGGCGGGTATACTGGTTCTGCCTATGAGGGTATAGGAATATTGCCAATATTAGGAAAGAAATTAACATTTATATTAAAACCTCTATTTGGATTTAGTAATCCACAAGCTATTGCATTTCCAATAACAGCTTTAGGTGCAGTAGGGGCTGCGATAGGATTAATTCCTCAATTTATAAAAGAAGGAGTGATAGGACCTAGAGAAATAACAGTCTTTACAGCAATGGGGATGTGTTGGAGTGGTTATTTAAGTACTCATGTTGCAATGATGGATACATTAAATTACAGAGAGCTTACAGGAAAAGCTATATTTAGTCATACTATAGGTGGAATAATAGCAGGAATATCAGCAAACTTATTATACACATTTTTTTCTTAAAAAATATTAAAGAAAAATAAAAAATAACTTGACAATTTAAAGAAAAGAAAGTATAATTATCCATGTCTTAATAAACCTAAATCAAGAAAACTCTATTACCATATATTGATTTTATATGGGAGGATTAAAGAATATCCGAAAGGTAAATGGAGGTGTACGATGAGAGTAAATATTCAATTAGAATGTACAGAATGTAAAAGAAGAAATTATAGTACTTCAAAAAACAAAAAGAACACTACTGAGAGATTAGAGTTAAAGAAGTATTGTAAATGGTGTGGAAAAGAAACTCTACACAAAGAAACTAAAAAGTAGTAAGTTTAAGTAGAAAATAAGTTAAAATAGTTATCAACATGCAGGTCAATGGCTCAATTGGTAGAGCATCGGTCTCCAAAACCGAGGGTTGGGGGTTCGAGTCCCTCTTGACCTGCCATTTTTTATGGATACTAATAAAAAGGTGGATAATACTATGAAATTGTTTAAAGATGTTAAAATGGAATATTCAAAAGTTGAATGGCCAAGAAGAAAGCAAGTAATACATGCTACAGCTTGGGTTGTTGTTATGAGTGTTGCATTAAGCATATATTTGGGAGTTTTTGATATAGTTGCTTTAAGACTTTTAAAGATACTTGTATCTCTATTTGGAGGACAATAATAATGAAAACAGTTTTAGAAAAAAAATGGTTTATGATACATACATATTCAGGCTATGAGAAAAAAGTTAAAACTGACTTAGAGCAAAAACTAGAAGCTTTGGGTATGAATACCATAGTTACCAAAGTATTAGTACCAGAAGAACAGTCAGTTGAGCTAAGAAGAGGAAAGAAAAAAACTATAAGTAGAAAATTATTTCCTGGATACGTAATGTTAGAAATGTATGCTACAAGAGAAGAAAATGAAGAAGGTATAAATTATAGTGTAGATTCTGATGCTTGGTATGTAGTAAGAAATACAAACGGAGTAACAGGATTTGTAGGAGTAGGATCAGATCCAATTCCTATGGAAGAAGAAGAGGTTAATAATATCTTCAGAGTTATTGGTTATAGCATAGAAAATAATAAAAATGAAGATGCAGAATTGATTGCTGTAGATTTTGCTGAAGGAGACTACGTAACACTATTAGAAGGTGGATTTGTAGGTCAACAAGGAAAAGTTGCAGAAATTAATTTAGAAAATAGAAAAGTAAAAGTAATGGTGGAGATGTTCGGAAGAATGACTCCTGTAGAAGTAGACATTACTGGTGTTGAAAAAGATTAGTTTTCGAACTAATAAGTGGGAGATAAATCACTAGTACCACATAAGGAGGAAATTTTAAAAATGGCAAAAGAAGTTATTAAAATAATTAAATTACAATTACCAGCAGGAAAAGCTAACCCTGCACCACCAGTTGGACCAGCTCTTGGACAACACGGTGTTAACATCATGGAATTCTGTAAAGCATTTAATGCAAAGACTCAAGATAAGTCAGGATGGATTATACCAGTTGAGATTTCTGTTTACAACGACAGATCTTTCACATTCATAATGAAAACTCCACCTGCATCAGATTTATTAAAGAAAGCTGCTGGAGTTCAATCTGGAGCTGGAAACTCTAAAAAACAAGTTGCAGGAACTATCACTAAAGAAAAATTAAGAGAAATTGCTGAAACTAAAATGCCAGATTTAAATGCTGGATCAATAGAAGCTGCAATGTCTATAATAGCAGGATCTGCAAGATCTATGGGAATTAAAATAGAAGACTAATTACAGATCCAATCTTTGTTGGATATATTAAGTGGTAGGAGAAATCCAGTGACCACAAAAGGAGGAAATTTTTAAAATGGCAAAACACAGAGGAAAAAAATACTTAGAAGTAGCTAAGTTAGTAGATACAACTAAATTATATGAAGTAAAAGAAGCTTTAGAATTAATTAAAAAAACAAGAACTGCTAAGTTCTTAGAAACAATAGAAGTAGCATTAAGACTTGGAGTAGACCCAAGACATGCAAGTCAACAAATCAGAGGGACAGTTGTGTTACCACATGGAACTGGAAAATCTGTTAAGATATTAGCAATCACTCAAGGTGAAAATATAAACAAAGCTTTAGAAGCAGGAGCAGATTATGCTGGAGCTGAAGAGTATATCGAAAAAATCCAACAAGGTTGGTTAGATTTTGATATCGTTATCGCTACTCCAGATATGATGCCTAAGTTAGGAAGATTAGGAAAAATCTTAGGAACAAAAGGATTAATGCCTAACCCTAAATCAGGAACAGTTACTCCAAATATTGCAGCAGCTGTATCTGAGTTCAAAAAAGGTAAATTAGCATTTAGAGTAGATAAATTAGGATCAATTCACGTACCAATTGGTAAAGCTGATTTTGATGATGAAAAAGTTTACGAAAACTTTAAAGCATTTATGGGAGAAATCATCAGATTAAAACCTGCAGATGCAAAAGGACAATATTTAAGAACTGTAGCAGTTTCTTTAACTATGGGACCAGGAGTAAAAATTGATCCATTATTAGTTGCTAAAGAAATTGGAGCATAGTATTAAATTAAACAAGTTGGATAAGCAAATTAATATAGATCCAAACTAAAGACAGTGGGTGGCAAAAGCCATAAATCCTACCGAGGTTGGACAGAAGTTCAGTAACCTCAGAAGAGTTTATGACCTCCGTTCCACTTCAAAAATGGTGCGGAGGTTAATTTTAAATAAAAGAGGAGGTGAAATCGTAAAATGGCAAATCAAGCAAAAGTTCAAGCAGTAGCTGAATTAGCAGAAAGAATTAAAAGAGCTCAATCTATCGTTTTAGTTGACTATCAAGGAATCAATGTTAAAGATGAAACTAAATTAAGAAAATCTTTAAGAGAGTCTGGTGGAGAATACCTAGTTGCTAAAAATAGATTATTCAAAATAGCACTTAAAGAAGCAGGAGTTGAAGATTCATTTGACGATATACTAGAGGGGACAACAGCATTCGCATTCGGATATGATGATGTTGTAGCACCAGCTAAAGTAATGAATGAAGTTTCTAAAGCTAACGCAAAAGCAAAAATATTCAACATTAAAGGTGGATATTTAACAGGAAAAAGAGTTAGTGAAGCAGAAGTTGTAGCACTAGCAAGTTTACCATCAAGAGAACAATTACTATCTATGGTGTTAAACGGAATGTTAGGACCAGTAAGAAAACTTGCTTATGGTCTAGTAGCTGTAGCTGACAAAAAAGAATCAGCAGCAGAATAATTAAAAATTAAAAAAATAAAAATCATATTATCGAAATTATAGGAGGAAATTATAAATGGCATTCAATAAAGAACAATTTATCGCTGACTTAGAAGCTATGTCAGTTTTAGAATTAAGAGAATTAGTATCTGCTTTAGAAGAGCACTTTGGAGTAACTGCAGCAGCACCAGTAGCAGTAGCAGCAGCAGGAACAGGAGCAGCTGAAGTTGAAGAGAAAACTGAATTTGATGTAATATTAAAATCAGCTGGAGACAAAAAAATCGGAGTTATTAAAGAAATCAGAGGAATCACTGGATTAGGATTAAAAGAAGCTAAAGAATTAGCTGATAACGGTGGAGTTATTAAAGAAGGAGCTTCTAAAGAAGAAGCTGCTGAAATAAAAGCTAAATTAGAAGCTGCTGGAGCAACAGTAGAAGTTAAATAGTTTTATTTCTAATACAAATAAATTGTACTGAATAAACAAAACAATAGGCACTCAAAATTGAGTGCCTATTTTAATCATATTATAAAAGTATTAAGTTTTTATATCTAATTTTTTTACTTAGTTAATACTTAATCTTTTGAAAATAAGATAAGTAAAAGATGTTGTTTTCAATAGGTTAAGTATTGACAATAAAAATTGAAGGGGTGTGAGTAAATGGGGAAACTCGTTGAAAGATTAAATTTTGGAAAAATAAAAGAAAGAGGAGAAATGCCTCATTTCCTTGAATTTCAATTGAATTCTTACGAAGATTTTATTCAAGCAAACAAGAATCCATTGTCAAGAGAAGATAAAGGATTAGAATCTGCATTTAGAGAGATATTTCCAATAGAGTCTTCTAATGGAGATATAAAGCTAGAATATATAGCTTATGAGCTACATGAAGCTGAAAAACCTTTAAATGATGAGTTAGAATGCAAGAAAAGAGGAAAAACATACTCTGCTTCATTAAAAGTGAGATTGAGATTAACAAATAAAAAAAGTGGAAATGAGATTCAGGAAAGTTTAGTATATTTTGGAGAGCTTCCTTTAATGACTCCAAGAGGAACATTTATTATTAATGGTGCTGAAAGAGTAGTTGTATCACAATTACATAGATCACCAGGAGTATCTTTTGATAAAGAAGTAAATCTTCAAATAGGTAAGGATCTATTTGTAGGAAAAATTATTCCATACAAAGGAACTTGGCTTGAATTTGAAACAGATAAAAATGACTTTTTAAATGTTAAAATCGACAGAAAGAAAAAAGTATTAGCTACAGTATTTTTAAAAGCAATTGATTTCTTTGATACAAATGAAGATATCATGGATGAGTTTTTAGAAATAAAAGAATTAGATTTATCAACATTCTATGAAAAATATGTAAATAAGCAAGATTTACTTGATGAATTAAAAGTAAAAATGGAAGGAAGTTTTCTAAAAGAAGATATAGTTGATGAAGAAAATGGAGAATTTATAGGTGAAGCTTCAACAGTAATTAGCGAAGAGCTTATTAGTAAAATTATTGATAAGAGAATAATGAATATAACTTATTGGGAAGTTAAACCAGAAGAAAAAATTCTAGCAAATACTATTTTAAATGACTCAACAGAAACTAAAGAAGAAGCAGTTACAGAAGTATTTAAAAAACTTAGACCAGGTGATTTAGTAACAATTGATTCTGCTAAATCTCTTATCAAACAAATGTTCTTCAATCCTCAAAGATATGATCTCGAGCCAGTTGGAAGATATAAATTAAATAAAAGATTAGGGCTTGATATTCCTGAAACACAAATCCTTTTAACAAGAGAAGATATTATAAAAACAATGGAAATCATTATGGATCTTTATAATGGAGAAGGACATACTGATGATATAGATAATTTATGCAATAGAAGGATAAGAGGAGTTGGAGAACTTCTATTAATGCAAATTAGAACAGGTCTAGCTAAAATGGGAAAAATGGTAAAAGAAAAGATGACTATTCAAGATTCTGAAACTTTGTCATCTCAATCATTATTAAATACAAGACCTTTAAATGCTCTTATTTTAGATTTCTTTGGATCAGGACAGTTGTCACAATTTATGGACCAGTCAAATCCACTAGCAGAACTTACTCATAAGAGAAGAATATCTGCACTTGGACCAGGAGGACTTTCAAGAGAGAGAGCAGGATTTGAGGTTAGAGACGTACATGACTCTCACTATGGAAGAGTTTGTCCAATAGAAACTCCAGAGGGACCAAATATCGGATTAATTGGATCACTTGCTACTTATGCAAAAGTAAATAAATATGGATTTATTGAAACTCCATACATTAAGATAGAAGATGGAAAAGTTAATTTTGATAGAATAGATTACTTAGCATCAGATGAAGAAGATGGATTATTTATAGCCCAAGCTGATACTAAGATAGGTGAAGATGGAAAACTTTTAGGAGAAGTAACTTGTAGATTTGGTCATGAAATAGTTCAAATCCCAGGTGAAAAAGTTGATTACTTAGACGTATCTCCTAAACAAGTGGTATCTGTATCAGCAGGACTTATTCCGTTCTTAGAGCACGACGATGCCAACCGTGCACTTATGGGATCTAATATGCAAAGACAGGCTGTACCATTATTAAGAACAGAAGCTCCTTATGTAGGAACTGGTTTAGAAAGAAAAGTTGCAGTTGACTCAGGTGCAGTTGTAATTTCAAGTGTTGATGGAGTTGTAACTTATGTAGATGCAAGTAAAATTAAAATAGAAGAAGATGGAACAGGAAAAGAATATACATACAGACTTCTTAACCATGAACGTTCAAACCAAGCAATGTGTTTACACCAAAAACCAATTGCAGATGTTGGAGAAAGAGTTAAGAAAGGTGATGTAATAGCTGATGGACCTGCTACAAAAGGTGGAGATCTTGCACTTGGAAGAAATATTCTTATGGCATTCATGCCTTGGGAAGGATATAACTACGAGGACGCAATCTTAATATCAGATAGATTAAGAAAAGATGATGTATTTACATCAATTCATATAGAAGAATACGAAATAGAAGCAAGAAATACAAAACTTGGTGATGAAGAAATCACAAGAGAAATTCCAAATGTATCAGAAGATGCAATAAGAAATCTAGATGCTAACGGAGTTATTGTTGTAGGTGCTGAAGTAGAAGCTGGAGATATTTTAGTAGGAAAAACAGCTCCTAAAGGAGAAACTGAGCCACCAGCAGAAGAAAAATTATTAAGAGCTATATTTGGAGAAAAAGCAAGAGATGTTAGAGATACATCACTTAGAATGCCACATGGTTCAAAAGGAACAGTTGTTGAAGTTCTTGAGTTATCAAGAGAAAATGGAGATGACTTAAAAGCTGGAGTTAATAAAGCGATAAGAGTATTTGTAGCTGAAAAGAGAAAAATAACAGTTGGAGATAAAATGTCTGGACGTCACGGAAATAAAGGGGTTGTTTCAAGAGTTTTACCAGCTGAAGATATGCCTTTCTTAGCAGATGGAACACACTTAGATGTTGTTCTTAACCCGTTAGGAGTGCCTTCACGTATGAACATCGGACAGGTACTAGAAGTTCACTTAGGACTTGCACTTCAAAAAATTCCTAACAGAGATGAAAGATATATAGCTACACCAGTATTTGATGGAGCATCAGAAAATGAAGTTAAAGATTTCTTAGAGAAGTCAGGATATCCTAGAAGTGGAAAAGTTACATTATATGATGGAAGAACAGGAGAAAAATTTGATAACCCTGTAACTGTAGGTATCATGTATATGTTAAAACTTCACCACCTTGTAGAAGATAAAATGCATGCTAGAGCAATAGGACCATATTCATTAGTTACTCAACAACCTCTAGGAGGGAAAGCTCAATTTGGAGGACAAAGATTAGGAGAAATGGAAGTTTGGGCACTAGAAGCTTATGGAGCATCTAATATTCTTCAAGAAATGTTAACTGTTAAATCAGATGATATTAATGGAAGAACAAAAACTTATGAAGCTATCGTAAAAGGAGAAGATATGCCAGAAGCAGATCTTCCAGAATCTTTCAAAGTTTTATTAAAAGAATTCCAAGCAATAGCACTAGATGTTGAATTATTTGATAAAGAAGGAAATTTAATTAATGTTGATGAAGATATAAATAAAGAAGAAGCTATAACTGAGTTCTCTTTAGCATCATTAACTGAAAAAGAATAATAGCATCATTATAAGTGTATTTATTTAATTTATAAAGTGTAAAAACTTTATCTCGATTAAGGAGGATTTACATTTAATATGGGAATAAAAAGTTTTGAAAAAATAAGAATAAAACTTGCTTCTCCAGAAAAAATTTATGAATGGTCACATGGAGAAGTTACAAAACCAGAAACAATAAACTACAGAACATTAAATCCAGAAATGGATGGATTATTCTGTGAAAGAATATTCGGACCAAGTAAAGATTGGGAATGTGCATGTGGAAAATATAAAAGAATGAGATATAAAGGTTTAGTTTGTGAAAAGTGTGGTGTTGAAGTAACTAAATCTAAAGTAAGAAGAGAAAGAATGGGGCATATAGCTTTAGCTGCCCCTGTCTCTCACATATGGTATTCTAAAGGAACACCTAATAAAATGGCATTAGTTTTAGGAATATCTCCAAAAGAACTAGAGTCAATTTTATATTTTGCAAGATACATAGTTATTGAAAGTAGTGAAGAAACTCTTCCAGTAGGTAAAATATTAAATGAAAAGGAATATAAACTTTTCAAACAAATGTATGGAAATGCATTTGATGCTAAAATGGGAGCAGAAGCTATATTAAAATTACTAGAAGATTTGAATCTTCCTGTTTTAAGAGAAGAACTTGAAAAAGAGTTAGAAGATGTAAATTCAAGTCAAAAAAGAAAGAAAGTAGCTAAAAGATTAAAAATAGTAAGAGATTTTATGGAATCTAATAACCAACCAAGTTGGATGATTCTAAAAAATGTTCCTGTTATTCCAGCTGATTTAAGACCAATGGTTCAATTAGATGGTGGAAGATTTGCTACTTCTGACTTAAATGATCTTTATAGAAGAGTAATAAATAGAAATAATAGACTTAAAAAACTTCTTGAAATAAAAGCTCCTGAAATCGTAGTTAAAAATGAAAAGAGAATGCTTCAGGAAGCAGTTGATGCTTTAATAGACAATGGTAGAAGAGGAAAACCAGTTGTAGCTCAAAATAATAGAGAATTAAAATCTTTATCTGACATGTTAAAAGGAAAGCAAGGAAGATTTAGACAAAATCTTCTAGGTAAAAGGGTTGACTACTCAGCAAGATCAGTTATTGTTGTAGGACCTTCTTTAAAAATGAATCAATGTGGAATTCCAAAGAAAATGGCATTAGAACTTTACAAACCTTTCATTATGAGAGAATTAGTAAAGAGAGAACTTGCTACAAATATAAAAACTGCTAAAAAATTAGTTGAAGAAGCAGATGATAAAGTTTGGGATGTAATAGAAGATGTTATAAAAGATCACCCTGTATTATTAAACAGAGCACCGACACTTCACAGACTTTCAATTCAAGCTTTTGAACCTGTATTAATAGAAGGAAAAGCTATAAGACTTCATCCATTAGTATGTTCTGCATTTAACGCTGACTTTGATGGAGACCAAATGGCAGTTCACTTAGTATTATCACCAGAAGCTATAATGGAAGCAAAACTTCTAATGTTAGCACCAAACAATATTATTTCTCCAGCTAATGGACAACCAATAGCTATTCCAGGACAAGATATGGTTATGGGATGTTTCTACATGACTAAAGATAGAGCTGGATGTAAAGGAGAAGGAAAATTATTCTCAAATAAAGAACAAGTATTAACAGCTTATCAAAATGCTGTAGTAGATACTCATAGTATTATAAAAGTAAGAATAAAAGATGAAACAGTAACTACTACTCCTGGAAGAATTTTATTTGCAGAACTTCTTCCTGAAGAAATAAGAAATTATCATATGACATATGGTAAAGGTCCTCTTAAGAAATTAATAGGAGAACTATACGAAAGATATGGTTTCGTAAAAGCTGCTGAAATAATAGATAAGCTTAAGAATTTCGGTTACCACTACTCTACATTTGCAGGAGTATCAGTTGGTATAGAAGATCTTGAAATTCCTGAATCTAAAAAAGAAATTCTAGAAAATGCTGATAAAGAAGTAGCTAGAATAGAACAAGAATATAAAGCAGGACATATTATAAACGAAGAAAGATATAGAAGAACAATTGCTGTATGGTCGCAAGCTACATCAGCTGTAACAGATGCAATGATGAATGGTCTAGATGAATTCAACCCAGTTTATATGATGGCGAACTCTGGAGCCAGAGGATCTATTCAACAGATGAGACAACTAGCAGCCATGAGAGGAAATATGGCCGATACAAGAGGTAGAATCATTGAGGTACCTATCAAAGCCAACTTCCGTGAAGGGCTAACAGTATTAGAATTCTTTATGTCTTCGCATGGAGCTAGAAAAGGACTAGCAGATACAGCACTAAGAACTGCCGATTCAGGATATTTAACAAGAAGACTTGTTGATATTTCTCATGAAGTTATAGTAAATGCAGATGACTGTGGAACTCATGAAGGAATTGAAGTTGCTGAACTAGTATCAGATGGTAATGTAATAGAAACATTAGCAGAAAGAATTAATGGAAGAGTATTAGCAGAAGATCTTATAGTAGATGGAGAAGTAATTGCTCCTAGAAATACTATGATTGGTAAAGAGTTAATTAAGAGAATAGAAGAATTAGAAATTAAGAAAGTTAAAATTAGAACACCTCTTACTTGTGCCCTTGAAAAAGGAGTATGTAAGAAATGTTATGGAATGGATCTTTCAAATCATAAAGAAGTTTTACTTGGAGAAGCGGTTGGAGTTATTGCAGCTCAATCAATTGGAGAGCCAGGTACTCAGCTTACAATGAGAACATTCCATACAGGAGGAGTTGCTATGGCAACAGCTTCTGCTACAACTAAAAAAGCAGAAGTTAGTGGTAAACTTAAATTTAAAGATATAAAAATTCTTATAAATGAAGAAACTAATGATGAAATAGTTGTAAGTCAATCAGCTAAAATTTCTATTGGTAACTATGATCATGAAATCCCTTCAGGAGCTATTTTAAAAGTTAAAGAGGGAGATGTAGTACAAGCTGGGGATATCTTAGCAGATATTGACCCATATCATGTACCAATTATTTGTGACCAAGACGGAACAGTAGCATTTAAAGAAATTTATATTAAAGCAAACTATGATGAAAAATATGACGTTACAGAATATCTTGCAGTTAAACCAGTAGAATCTGGAGATGCTAACCCAAGACTAATAGTTTATGATAAAGATCATAATCCAAAAGCAAGTTATCCAATTCCATTTGGAGCTTATTTAATGGTTAAAGAGGGAGATAAAGTAACTAAAGGACAAATTCTTGCAAAACTAATTAAAGAAGGGGAAGGAACAAAAGACATTACAGGAGGTCTTCCAAGAATTCAAGAATTATTTGAAGCAAGAAATCCAAAAGGTAAAGCTCTTCTAACAGAAATAGATGGTAAAGTTGAAATTACAGCTAAGAAGAGAAAAGGTATGAGAGTTATTATTATAAGAAGTGAGAAAGATCCAGATGTATTTAGAGAATATTTAGTATCTGTTGGAGATCACTTAGTGGTAACTGATGGTATGCTTATAAAATCTGGAGATAAAATAACAGAGGGAGCAATTTCTCCATTTGACGTATTAAATATCAAAGGATTAGTAGCAGCTGAGCAGTTTATACTTGAGTCTGTACAACAAGTATATAGAGATCAAGGTGTTACAGTAAATGATAAGCATATAGAGATTATTGTTAAACAGATGTTTAAGAAAGTAAGAATTACTAACTCAGGATCATCTTTATTACTTGAAGACGAAGTAGTTGAAAAGAGAATAGTAGATCTTGAAAATGAAGAATTAAAAGCAAAAGGTAAAAAACTTGTTGAGTACGAACCAGTAATTCAAGGTATTACTAAAGCTGCTGTTAATACAGAAAGCTTTATATCTGCTGCTTCATTCCAAGAAACAACAAAAGTTCTTTCAAATGCAGCTATAGAAGGTAAAGAAGACTACTTAGAAGGTCTAAAAGAAAATGTAATTATAGGTAAGAAAATTCCAGCTGGAACTGGATATGTTGATTACAGAAATGTAACTCCTGTAGAAGTAAAAGAGGAACAGTAATTAAAAAATAAAATAGGCGACTAGCTTGTCGCCTATTTTGTCATAATAAGGAGCTAGCTCATGAGAAGTATGACAGGTTATTCAAAATTGTCTTATCAAGATGAAAATTTTCAAATAGGAATTGAGATAAAAAGTGTTAATAATAAAAGTCTTAATTTAAAAATAAAACTTCCCAGTGTTTTAAATTTTTTAGAGAATAAAATTAGAACACAAATAGGAGAAAAAGTAACAAGAGGAAGTATAGATTTAAAAATAGATTTTGAAGATAAAAGAGAAAATGAGGATATGTTTGAATATGATGAAAATATGTGTAAAGCATATCTAAATCTTTTACAAAAAATGGAAGATAATCTAGGTGGAGAATTTACAAATAAGATGGATTATCTTGTAAGAAATTTGAATGTAATTAAGAAAAAAGAGACTGACACTAATGATTATGAAAATATTCTAACAGAAAAAATAGATGAAGTTTTAAATTCTTTTATTCAATTTAAAATAGAAGAAGGAGAAAGACTTAGAGAGTATTTTAAAGATAGAATAGTTTTTATAGAAGAAAGA
>JAHHTB010000042.1 GCA_020024855.1 Fusobacterium sp. | reverse complement strand
TATTTAATTTAAAAAATGTGTTAGAATATATAAAATATGAATTGTGTTTAGAGGTGAGAGAGATGTTTATAAATGATTATCATATTCATAGTGAGTTTTCAGGGGATTCTAATCAGAATATGAGAGAGATTTTTGAAAAAGCAATCTCTTTAGGTTTAGATGAGATTGCAATAACTGATCATTTAGAATATGATATTGAAGGAATGACAGAGAAGTGGATTTTAAATTTAGATAAATATACTAAAACGGTATTGGAGTATAAAGATGAGTATAGAGGGAAACTAGATATAAAATTGGGTGTAGAGGTAGGAGTACAACCTCATACAAGAGAGTATTTGGAGGAACAGGTAAAAAAATATCCATTTGACTTTGTAATAGCTTCAACACATGCTATCAATAGATGTGATTTAGCTTGGGGAGAACTTCAAAAAACAAGAAATAAAGAGGAGTTACAGAGATTTTATTTTGAAACAGTTTTAGATAATGTAAAAAAATATGAACAGTTTTCTGTATATGGACATATGGATTTTGTAACTAGATATGGTGGAACAGAATATAGGGGTATGGATTATCATATGCACAAAGATATAATTGATGAGATATTGAGAACACTAATTCATAAAGGAAAGGGTATAGAGATCAATACATCAGGTTATAGATATAAAGAGGACAGATTTTATCCGTGTACTGATATAGTAAAAAGATATTTCGAATTGGGTGGAGAGATCATAACTATAGGTTCTGATTCACATATTAAAGAGTATCTAACTTTGGACTTTGATATTGTATATGAATTTTTAAAAGATATTGGAGTAAGTTATATTTGTGGATTTGATAAGATGAAACCTATTTTCAAAAGAATAAAATAAATTGATATATTTTTTTATATATGTTACAATTATTAAACAGTATAAAATTAGAAAAGGAGAGGGTATAAATGAGAAAATCACTGTTGCTAATAGCACTAGTAGGAGCTTTATTAAGTGGATGTACAGCATTGGATAAAACAAGCGAAACAGCTGACAAAGTAAGTACAATGAGTAAAACTGCCCAAACTATATTAGATATGAACTCTATAAAAGGAGTGGAATATACATTAGAAGGATCAGATATTACAGTAGTATTTAATAGTGGAAAAATATACGGTTTTTCAGGCGTTAATAGATATTTTGGTGTTGTAGAAATAGAGGGAGATAAGATCATTATAGATAATATTGCATCTACTATGATGGCAGGAGAACCAGCTAAGATGGAAAGAGAAATGGAGTATTTAAAAAAATTAGCAAATGTAAATAAAATTTTAATAGAAAATAATAGTATTCTATTATTTGGAACTGAAAAACCATTAAAATTTATAAAAAAATAATAGTTAGTTAAGAGATTAGACTGACTCTTTTGGGAGTCAGTCTTTGCTTTAAAAGAGGAGGAACTATGTCAAAATCAATTAGCTTAGGAAAGGATTCAATAGGAAAATTATTTTTAAATTTTTCTATTCCTGCTGTAACAGGAATGTTAGTTACAGCCTTTTATGCCATAATTGATGGAGTTTTTATAGGACAAGGGGTTGGAGCAGACGGACTAGCTGCTATAAATATAGGATACCCAATAATAAATTTTGGAGCAGGTTTAAGTTTGATGTTTGGGGTAGGGGGATCAACTCTGATATCTCTCTATCCTAAAAATAAAAAAATTCAAAATAGGTGTTTTTCTTACATAGTAACTTTAAATATAATAAGTTATATTTTTATAGTATTGATGGTTGTAATTTTTAATGAAAAGTTATTATATTTAATGGGTTCTAGTGAGCAATTATTACCAATGGTAAAAGCCTATCTTTATCCTTGTACTGTTGGAGTAGGTTTTTTAATGTTAGCAAATAGTCTAAATGCTGTTGTTAGAAATGATAAATCACCAACATATGCATTTATAGCGATGGTAATTGGAGCTGTTACAAATATATTTTTAGACTGGTTATTTATAATGGTATTTAAATGGGGAATGTTTGGTGGGGCTTTAGCAACTGCTATTGGACAATTATTTTCAATGCTGTTTTTAATAAAATATTTTTTCAGATTTGGTTGTCATTTTAAATATAGATTTATGAAATTGAAATTAAATATTTTGTATAAAATGTTGATGATCGGTTTTCCCTCTTTTATTATGGAGTTTGCAGTAGCTCTGATAACAATACTTTTTAATCTATCATTTATGAAATATAGTGGAGAATTGGGGGTTTCAGCCTTCTGTGTTGTAGGTTATATATTCTATATTTTTAGAATGTTATTTTCTGGATTGGGACAAGGGATACAGCCAATTGTAAGTTATAACTATGGTGCTAAATTAACTGATAGAGTGAAGGGTATATATAACTTGGGACATAGAGTGTCTTTTGTAATTTCAACAATTATATTGATCTGGGTAGTATTTTTTAGTAGAAATTTAATTGTATTGTTTAATAATGATATTATTTTAAGAGAGAAAGCATCAGAGGGAATGATACTATATACAAGTGCTATTATATTTATGGGAGCTAATTTCATAAATATAGCTTATTTACAATCAAAAGGAAAAGCTAATTCAGCAAATTTGTTATCCATATTAAGGAGTACAGTGTATGTAGCCATTACTTTATTTATTTTACCTAAAATATTTGGGGAGAGAGGAGTATGGTTAGCCTTACCTGCATCTGATTTGTTAACCTATTTAACTACAATAATTTTACAAAAAAGAGGAATGTTATAAAAAGACTGAGGAGAATTAAACTCCTCAATCTTTTTATAGTTTTATTTAAATTTAGTATCTAATTCTCTTTTATCCATTTCCTCTTCAGGTTTTAATGTAAATTGAGATTTCATATTTTTAATAAATGTTCCCATCTCATCAGCACTTCCAACTATTCTATTAAAAATAGCTAGATATTCAGTTATAATAGGATTGTTAACATCATAAGGATATCTCATCAAATGATCTATCTCACTCCAAGCTTCTTCAAAAACAGTTCTAACTTGTATTTCAACAAGAATTTCATCTTTCTTAGTCACAGGAATTCCAATAAGATAGTGCACAGAACGATATCCATGATCTCTAACTATTATCTCACAGTTCATTTCAGAGATACTTTCTTGTAACTGAATCACATTGTAATCTCCCCTTCTGATATTAATTTGAGGAGTTTCCCTAATCTCCCAAAGTCCAAGTATCTCATGGTGTATATTTTTCCAATCATCTTTAAAAAGATGTAATACTCTAATTCCAATAAGATCGGTAACAATCTCTTTATAGGTATCAACAGAGATACCTCTATCAACATATTTTTTTCCTTTTCTAATAATTTTTTCAATTAGATGTTTAGGTTTTTTAACTCTTCTTCTAACTGAGTGTACACTGGGAATATCAATTAATTTAGATACGATATACTCAGCTTCTTTCTCCAACTGAGGAACTAATTTAACATAGTTATCATAGATTTTATTTAACTCCTCCCAAACAAGACCAGTAGATATAAAATACTCCTCATCTATTGAAAATTCTTTAAAAAATTGATCTTTATCAAGCATATTAAACACATTTTACTCCTTAATTTAAAACTATTTTTCAACCTTTTCAAGTTGAATTTCAACTAATTTTCTATATCCAACAATTAAGTTAGATTTTTCATTAATCTCTTTTAGAGAAACTTGATTCTTTACAATTATTTTCTCTTGAAGGGAATAATTAATTCCTCTAAAATCAAGAGGATGTTTTTTGATAAAAACTAGATTGTCTCCCTCTTTTATTTCCATTTTATTTTCAATCCTAAAATTTAGCCAGCTGTTTAGAACTGTTTTATTCTCTAAATAAGAATATAAAAGATGTAGAGTATAAAAGTCCATAGAGGTATCAGAGAAAGCTTTGACCTTAGATGGTGAGATAATAGACTCAATACTCTCATATTGAGTGATAGATTTTAATATCATACCAAATTTATGAGATTGTATAGGATTTTCAAAAATGATATTTCCATACAGATCTTTTACATGGAAAGATAATCTTTCACCTGAAAAAACTCTTCTAATAAGATCAGCAACAGCATTCAATCTAGAGTTTTTTAACTTGCTAAAGATTTCATACCTAAAGAAGTCTCCTTCTTTGATAAGAGCATTATTTTCTAATTTTATACTCAAGCCTAATTTAAACTCTCTCGTCTTAAACTCAAATATCTTAAACTTATTGAAACTAACTATTCTCAAATTAACATTTAATAGTGGAGTATTACCAATATATAAAGTGGTATTTCCTAAACTAATCTGTTCAGTCTCTTTTTCATAATGAGAGATATTACTATCTTTAATCGGGAAATTTTTTAACTTCATAGATGTATATTGAATCTCTATACCAGTTTCAATTCCAGTTTCTTCCACTAATGTTACAGTTTTAGGTTCAGAAGATTCATAGGGAATATCATCTTTAATAGGAGTATTAGTAATGATACTCAGAGGATCTAGCTCTTCTTCAATTTCTTTTATAATTGAATCGTAGTCTAACTTTAGTAGAGGTGAAGTTTCCTTTTCTGTATTTTCAGTGGTAGTACTATTGGGATTAACTTCCTCTGATACTACCACACAAACTTTTTTTCAGAAAGTGTTTTTTTCTCTTTTTGTGAGATTTCACTAAAATAATCTAGGAAATCTTTTGTACTAGAGGTAATTAATTTAATATTATATTTTCCAATTAGATCAGCTGATTTACTACTGATAATAGAAGTATTAGTGACCATGTATATAGATTGGAATTCTACTAAAGGTTCTAAAATAAAGCTTAGTATATCCATCATATCAGAATCTTCTAAATCAACTCCTAAAAAAATAGTTGGTCTATTTTTGATTTCCTCTCTAACTCTTTTAAAAAATTCAGAATAAAACTCCAAAGTCTTTAATTTTCTAATATCTTGACTAGAGATAAAGAAAGTAGAAAGAGAAGATATATCCCCTAAAAATTTATAGTAGCCTATAGTATTTTCTTTCTTTTTTTGAATATTAGTAGGAGTAATTTTTGTAATCAAATCACAAAAATTAGTCTCAATAATATTGTCAAAGTTATTTGTAAAAATGTTTTCAAATAAACCAGAATTAATAATATCAGTATAAATATTAATATTTATACTGTATCTATGTTCAAAATTTTCTTTAATTTGTTTAACTAAATTCTTTTTTGTATCTATAACTGCATCTAAATATGCTTGTACTATATCTGAAAAAGAGTTCATATCTTTAATATGTTTTTTTGTAGATTGCTGTAACTCTGATAAAATGGCTTCTGAGATGTCAGCTTTTGAAGGATATCCAGTCAACTTATTTAAAAAATCACCAGTAAAAAGATTAAATTTTTGATTTTTTTCAAATTTTTCAAAAAAGTTCTTCATGGTTCTCACCTGCCTTAAAAATTAAAATAGTTCACTATTAGTATAACTTATAATTAGCAAATAAACAACAAAAAATTAAAAAAAAAAGATTTTTTAATAAAAAAGTGTTACAATCTATTGAGGAGGTAAAAATATGGAAATTTTAATACCGTTTTTTAGAGATTATATTATTTTAATTAACGTTTTATTTTTATTTGTTATAGTTTTGTTAGAAAGAAAAAATCCAGTATTCACTCTTTTTTGGATAATATTATTAGTGTTAGCTCCATATTTGGGATTTATAGCTTATCTCTTTTTTGGATTAAGTTTTAGAAAAAAAAGAGTGGTTAATCAATTTTATAAGTGGAAGTTTTTGTATAGCAAAGAAGTAATGGGATTTTCTCATTATAAAGAGTTAGTAAAATGGGAGCAACTTATATCATATATTGAAATTTCATCTAAGAATCAGTTGACTTCTTTAAATACAAGTAAAATATTTATAGATGGAAATGATTTTTTTTCAAATATGAAACAAGATTTGGAAAATGCAAAGTTAAGTATAAATATGGAATATTATATATTTAGAGGAGATGAACTTGGAAATGAAATTGGTGAAATATTACTAAAAAAGAGTCAAGAAGGAGTAAAAATAAAGATTATAGTTGATGGTTCTGGTGGCTACGATAGAAAAATGTTAAAGAATTTTAAGGCTAATGGAATTGAAGTAGGAGTATTTTTTCCTTCAATTTTTCCTTGGTTTAAGATTGCAAACCTAAGAGCTAATTATAGAGATCATAGAAAATTATGTTTGATAGATAGTAAATATGGGTATATAAGTGGATTTAATATTGGAGATGAGTATCTGGGAAAAGGAAAGCTTGGATATTGGAGAGATACAGGATTAAGAATATTTGGAGAAGCTTGTATAGAACTGGAGAAAGAATTTTTCTTCTCTTGGGGGATTGTAAAGAAAGAGAAATACACATATAAAAAAGAGTATGAGTATAATGCTGAGGTTTTAAAAGAGTTAATTGAGATAAAAGGAAGGCATAGTGGGCATATACAAGTGGTGAGTAGTGGACCAAACTATCAGTTTAGAGCAATTAGGGATAATGCTCTTAAAATGATAATGAAGGCTCAAAAATATATCTATATTCAGACACCATATTTTGTTCCAGATGATACTGTCTTAGATGCTTTAAAAATAGCTGCTCTATCAGGAGTAAAGATAAAGATAATGATTCCAGATAAGCCAGATCATTTTTTTATCTATTGGGTAAATCAATATTTTAGTGGTGAACTATTAGATTTAGGAGTAGAGGTATACAAGTATGGAAGAGGCTTCCTACACAGTAAATTCATAGTTGTTGATGATGAGGTTGTAACTGTAGGAACAGCTAATTTTGATTATAGAAGTTTCTATCAAAACTTTGAAATAAATGTAAATATTTATGAAAAAGATGTAGCTAGAACATTTAGAGGGATATTCAATGATGATATTAAATTTAGTCATAGACTCTTTAGAAGTGAGTATTCTAAGAGAGGATATTATATAAAATTAAAAGAGTCAATCTGTAGATTATTGGCTCCAATAATGTAGAAAGAGAGTTGAGTTGATATGATAGAGTTTCAAAAACTTTCAAATTTCTTTTTTCCTTTTATAGAGAGTGATTTTAGGTATGCAGGTGATTTTTATTATGATTTGCATATTCATACAATAGCTTCAGATGGATTTATAAAACCAAGATTTTTAAAAAATTTTGTAGATAATAAAAGATATTTAATCTCTGTAACTGATCATAATGAAATAAGAGGAGCTATTAGATTAAAAGAGTTGGGAATTAATAATGTTCCTGGATTAGAATTAGGATGTGAAGATGGATTTGAAATGTTAGTTTATTTTAAAAAAATGGAGGATTTAGAGGAGTTTTATAGAAAGGAAGTAGAACCATATAGAAATATAAAGAGAATGGCCAAAACTCATAGGGATATATATGAGTATCTAGATGTTTTGAATCAGTGGGAGTGCCATAAATCAATTCCGCATATTTGTGGAATTGTACAAAAGAATTTCATAAATAACAAAGAGTATATCTATGATGTAATAAAAAAAGTAGACTCATTGGAAACTCACAATCATGCACTTCCAATGGTTAGGAATCTTATGGCTGGAGAGTTGAGAGAAAGATACAATTTGACTGCAACATTTGGAAGTGATGCTCATATTTTAAGAGAAATCGTGTCGTATTATAAATATTCTAATATGGATTTGAGTAGTGGTGAGAAGATAGTTGACTATATCTACAAAATAGGAAGCTTGAGTGGAATTGGACAAAAACATCTGCTATATTTAATTAAAAGTTTAACATAGTAAAAAAAACCTTTTCAAAAAATAAAAATTATAGTATAATGGATAGGTAGTGATCCCGTAGCTCAATTGGATAGAGCAATTCCCTCCTAAGGAATAGGTTGTGTGTTCAAACCACATCGGGATCGCCATTTATAACAAGGAGAAAAAACATATGAAAAAAATAGTAATTATAATATTGCTTGCGATGTTTATAGTATCCTGCAGTTCTTATGCTCCTAAAAATGTTAAAGTTAAGTATACAAAACTTTCAGATAAAATGGATAAATTAATGGATGATGTTATATTAGAGAGAAAAAGAGCAGAGTTAGAGAGAGATTTTATCAAATTTAATAAAGAGATGAGAGAGTATAGAGAGAAAAATATTGATGAGGATACTGAATATCTAAATGATTATATAAAAATGACAAATATAAAGATACAATATTTAAGAGATTTGAGAGACTAGTTCTCTCATTTTTTTTATTTTTTCAGATAATAAAAGATGATAAAATAGAATTATCTATTGACAAGTTATATAAAAAGTTGTAACATAATAATATCAAAAAAAGTTGATATGAGGTGAAATGTAATGGTTAGTGATTATACAAAAGATATAAAGATTTTTAAGGCACTCTGTGATGAAAATAGACTTTGTATTTTAAAACTTTTAAAAGGTGGAGAAAAGTGTGCTTGTGTATTAGTTGAAGAGATGCAAATTGGGCAGTCTGCTTTATCATATCATATGAAAATTCTATGTGATTCTGGAATTGTAGAAAGTAGACAGGAGGGAAAATGGACCCATTATAAGTTGAGTAAGTCTGGAATTAATTTTGCTCTGAAAAGATTATTAGAGATAACTACGTGAAAAAATTATAGAAATATTGTAATAAAAGTCATCTTTTGATGACTTTTATAAAAAAATAACATATCAAATATTTTTGATATGAATAAAAATGGAGGGACTATTTTGGATATATTAAAAACAATTTTTATTTTTTTACAAGAACAGATACTTGGAATGAAATGGTTAAATAATTTAATAGGTAATTTATTATCTTTAGTTGGATTAGATATAAGTACACAACTAGGAGGAAGTATTCAATTTTTTATATATGATGTTATTAAGATAATAACTTTACTATATTTTTTAATTTTTGTAATAACTTATATACAGAGTTATTTTCCTCCAGAACGTAGTAAAAAAATTTTAGGACATTATCATGGAATTAGGGCAAATATCATGTCTGCCCTTCTAGGAACTATTACGCCATTTTGTTCTTGTTCATCAATACCGATATTTATTGGATTTACAAGTGCAGGATTACCATTAGGAGTTACATTTTCCTTTCTAATATCCTCACCAATGGTAGATTTGGGAAGCTTAGTTCTCTTGATGAGTATTTTTGGTGGAAAAGTTGCCCTTGCTTATGTAACTATTGGCTTAATTATTGCTGTTATTGGTGGAACAGTGATTGAGAAACTTCATATGGAAAAATACGTAGAAGACTTCATAAAAAATGTAAGTAGCATAGATATTGAATCATCTATTCTTACTAAAAAAGATAGAATAAAATTTGCTAAAGAACAGGTAAATGCTACATTAAAAAAAGTGTTTTTATATATTTTAATAGGAGTAAGTATTGGTGCTTTCATTCATAACTGGATTCCAAAAACATGGATTGAAATGGTTTTAGGAAATAATAATCCATTTGGTGTTATTTTTGCAACATTAATTGGAGTTCCTATGTATGCAGATATATTTGGTATGATTCCTATTGCAGAAGCTCTTTTATCAAAAGGAGGACAGTTGGGGACAATTCTTTCTTTTATGATGGCAGTAACTACATTAAGTCTACCGTCAATAATTATGTTAAAAAAAGCAGCAAAGCCTAAGTTATTAGTATTATTTATTTCTATTTGTATACTTGGAATTATAGTTGTAGGATATACATTTAATGTATTTCATAAATTTTTAATTTAACAGGAGGTATTTAAAAATGAATTTATTTAGAAAAAAAGAGGAGAAAAGAGATAGTAAAATTAAAATCTTAGGTTCTGGTTGTCCAAAATGTATTGCATTAGAAAAAGCTACTTGTACTGCTATTTCTGAGTTGGGATTAGATTTTGAAATTGAGCATATTACAGATTTTAGGCAGATAGCAAGCTATGGTGTGATGTCTACACCAGCTTTGGTTCTTGATGAAAAAGTTGTATCATATGGGAAAGTATTATCTGTTGTAGAAATAAAAAATATATTACAAAAATTAGGAAAGAGATAGTTGATAAAACTTATAATCATAGTAAGTTACCTTACTCATAAAATAGCAAAATATTTTTTATTTATATATGATAGATAATTTTATTCTAAAAAATTATATTAAAATTTATCACTATAGATTTCACATATTACATGAATAATGAAAATATGCTTGTTTCAAATAAAAAAATCTTGAAAGTTAAGAAAATTTCTGATAAAATTAACTGTAATTTAATAATAAAGAAAACAGTAGTTTTGTTAGAACTATTATTAATTCAGACAATTTAAGTTTACTATAAAATATTTTTTATAATAAATTAGCCTTTATTTTTAAATTATAAAATTCGGGAAAATTTTTTAGGGAGGAATAAGTAATGAATTACTTGATTAGCACAGAGAAAGCCTTAAAACACTGGCTTAAAAACAAAGTAACTGTAACAACTGCAACTATAGTTGGATTTTTAATAATGGGGAGTGTTTCTTTTGGAGTACAAGAAATTAATAAATTAAATAACCAAATAGAAAATCTTAAATTAAATGAGAGCAACTTTGTAGACCATTTTGGTTTAAAAACTTATTTAAATACAAATAATATAATAGCAACTAATGGAACATCAGCTATAAAAATAGAAAATATAACGACTACTAATGTTATATTTGAAAATGAAGGTACTACAATTAGTAGTAATCTTAAGGGAAATTCAACTGGAATTTTAGTAGAAAAGACTGTAAATGAAATAACTATTAATAATAACAATGGTGAGAATACTATAGGAACTATAGAAGTACAAAGCTCAGGAAATCAAAATTATGGTGCTTATGGTATCAATAGTGCAGCAAAAAATACAAGAATAAAAAATAATGGAATAATAAGAGTAACTCATGGGCTTGGAGGAGCTTATGCCATATCTTTAGCTAATTCTTTTGATATTACTAATAATGGTAATATTTCTGCTATTTCAGAAAAAGGAGCTGCATATGGGATTACAACATATTCTAAAGATAATTTTTATAGTGGTAAAATTGTGAATAATAAAGAAATTTCAACTGAATCTAAAAATGGAGCTGCATCTGTTCCTATCTCAGTAATAGTTAAAGATAGTGATGTTGAAATTGAAAATAATGGTACTTTAACATCTAAAAGAAATGGAACACCTGGGAATTTAGGAGCTATTTATCTGTCTAATACTGGAAATGGAAAAGTTAAATTTACAAATAATAATATTATAAAAACTGATAATGGGATAACTACAGAACTTACTGGAAATAATTCTGAATTTATAAATAATGGAATTATTGAGTTAACTAATGGAAGTACTGTTGTTAAAAATAATGGAAATCAAGGAACTGTTACTATTAATGGAATAATTAAAATAAATGATAAAAGTAGTGATGAATTAAAAGATTTTAACATAGAAAGCTTGTTTAATGGAAAAGTAAATAATCAATCAATGATGACTGATAAAAATGGAATAGCAATAACTCAAGATTCTGATATTAATTTAGCGGGCAATGTATATTCTAGTACTATTAACAATATCAAAGAAAATAAAATAGTATTTAAAACAAATAATACGACTTTATTTCATGACGAAGAACAAATAATAGATAAAAGTTTAGATTTTAAAACAAATGTTAATAGTAATGGAGTCATTTTTAATAACGGAATTTTAAATTTTGATGCTAATGGTAAATTAACTCTTCTAAAAGATACACTTACAAAATTTGAAGGGACACAGATTAATAAAGTAGGAGATAATAAAGATACTTTATTACTTGAAAATAATGCTAAATTAGGATTATCTAATGTCAATATTAATGGAGCGAATATTTCAGGAGCAGGAGAAATATTTTCAAAAAATAAAACATCTATAAAAGCAAATGTTTATGCTAATAGTCTTAATGTTGAAAATGGGGAAATGTATCTTGAAGGAAAAATAAATATAAAAGAGATTAAAGTTGGTCAAGATTCTCCTATAACTAATGTTGAAACTACTACTTTAAAAGTTCCAGCAAAATCGTCTTTTGACGTAAATACTTCTATTTGGAATAGTCAAACTGGTATAAAAGGAACGACAATATTTGAAATAGACGAAAATGGAGATAATGCCCTTAAAAACTCAACTGGTGTTGTAACAGTAAGTGGAAATATAGATTTTGATACTACTAACTTAACTACAGATAAGAAAGTAGAATTAAATAATGGAGCTATAAAACATGAATTAAAAGACACTATCTATACTAATAAAACAACTGGTGTTTATACTACTAATTTAGATAGACAAAACAACACTTTAGACTTCACTTACAATAAATCTCTATTTGCTGATGCTAGATTAAATGCAGTTAACAACGGAGCTCAAATAATAAATGGTAACTTCTCTCAAGTTATATCAGAAAGAGAAGGACAAATGGATAAAATATACTCTGGATCTATCTATGCTGAAACTATTAGAGCAGCTTATGACAACTTAAAATTAAATGAAGGAACTATACTTTCATTATCTAACAATGTAAAAGCTGGAGAATTTACTGCTGAAGGTAGAGCAATCTACAATAAAGATGAGTATAAGAGAGATGGAATAGTTGGAAAATATGATGTTGAGAACGAAACTTCTGGATTATTAGCTTCTTTAGAGTATGGAGTAAATGACACTACAAAAACTGGTTTAGTATTTGCTGGTTCTAAACAAGATTTAGATGTAACAGGTGGAAAAGCTGATGGAGATCTATTCTACTTAGGATTCTATGGAGTAAAATCATTAGGAAACTATGATCTTACTGCTGGATTAGGATACCAACTAGGTAAATATGATGCAACTAATACAGCTGCTAATGTAGTAGGAAAAGAAAAGTATGATACAAAAGCTTTAAGTGGATATATTCAAGCTAAATACTTAGGAGATTTAGGAGATGGATTGTCAATTCAACCTAAAGTAAAATTAGGATATACACACTTAAAACAAGATTCTGTTAAAGATTCATACTTTGGATTAACTGATACAGATATAACAACATTTGATACTGAATTAGGAGCAGACTTAGTAAAAACTGTTCAACTTGAAAAATCTAAAGTAGATGTTAAATTTGGTACTGCTTTTGTTAAAATATTTGGAGATACTGACAAAGAGTTCAAAGGACAATTCTTTGGAGCTAATACAGCCAGTAACCAATTTGGAGTACACGGTGGAGAATTATCTGAAAATGTACTTAAATTTAACTTAGGTGCAGAAGTTGTCAATGAAAATGGATTCTTCTATAATGGAGGATTTACTTATGAGTTTGGGTCAGAAGATATGAAAGCATATGGTGTAAACATTGGTGCTGGATATAGATTCTAATCAATTCAATAGATAGTATCAAATTTCAGTGGTATCAGGCAAGGTTAGCTAGTAATAATTACTAATAATATTATAAATAAAATTATATTAATCGATGAGGGAAGAGTAAAGAATGAGAGAAATAGAGAATT
>JAHHTB010000041.1 GCA_020024855.1 Fusobacterium sp. | reverse complement strand
AAATAAATTATTCACAACAAAAGGAGTTTTTATGAAAAAAATCTTTTTTATTTTTCTAACTCTAAATATTTTTGTATATGCTGAAGAAGTTACTTTAGACAATCTTCTTGATAAAATTTCAAAAGCATCATACAGAAAAGAAATTTATATTTTAGAAAAAAAGAAAACTGAATCACTAAAAAAATTCTATAAACTTAATAACTATAATGGGATTAAAAACTCTATAACTACAAAATATGATGATACTGAACAAATATATAAAACTACTGGAAGAGTTGAATTTGGTGATTTATATATAGAAGGAAAAAAAAATCACAATCCTGAAAATGATCTTATCATAGGTATTAATAAAAATATTAAAAATATGATTTTTTCTCAAAATGATAGTAATCTTATAAAAAATGATTTAAAAAAAGAAGTTAATAAATACATATTTCTAAAAAATATGGAAGAACAAAAAATTTCTCTTATAAACTTATACAGAGATTATAAAAATATAGAATTTGAAATTCAAATTAAAAAAAATGGATTAAATACCTTAAAATCTGAAGAAAAAACTCTTGAAAAATCATTTGAATTAGGAGCAATACCAAAAATTGAGCTTGAATCATTACAATATAGTAGAAAAAATTTAGAAATTGAAATTTATACTTTGGAAGAAAATCTAAATAAAATTAAATCAAGATTTTTTTATGATTTTAATATTGATATTTCAGATAAAAAACTAGCAAATATTACTCCCAATTATACAGAAATAAATGAATATATTTCAACTGTTGGATATAAAGATATTGAAAAATTAAAAGTTGAAAAAAATATTACAAAAGAAAATATTAGATATTTAAATTATTATGATAAAGTTCCTGATTTCTCAATAGGACTTGAAAGAGATTATAGAGTTGATGAGAATAGAGTAATCTTTAAAATTTCAAAACCTCTCTTCTATTACAACGTCAATCTTGAAAATGAAAAAGTTTCATATGAGCAACAAGAAATTCTTTTAAATCAAAAAATAGAGGAAAATACTGCTGAAAAATTAAAAATTGAAACAACCTATGCAAACTATATTAAAGAGTATAGAGTCTTAAAAAATAAAGCTGAACTTGAAAAAAATAAATATGAGATAAAAAAACTTGAATATTCTCTTGGTAAAATAGATTACCTTGAAGTAATGGAGTCTTTTGACAATTATATGGAATATGAAGTTTCACAAGAAAAAGCTAAAAATATATTAAATAGTTATGTTTATGAAATTATGGTAAGAGGAGAATAATGTGAAAAAAATAATAATATTTTTAATTTCTTTTATAATGATTATTTTATCTATAGGATTTATTTATAAATCTTCCAACGCAAAAAAAATGCCTACTAACCAATATAAATTATTAAGAGTTTCAAAAGGAGATGGAAAAGGATATATTGATGTTGATGGAATTGTAAAAGCGAATTATACAAAAAAAGTGTTTGTTGATAAAAAATTAAAAGTTGACGAAGTTTTTATTCAAAAAGGTGATTATGTTAAAAAAGGACAACTTCTTATGACTTTTGATAAAACTGAAAGAAATAGTATTATGAGAAAATTAGAAAGAGAACAACTCTCTTTATCAAAATTAAAAAGAAATCTTTTAGTTGAACAAGAACTAAATAAAATAGGTGGAAGTTCTACGAACTATGTTAAAGACCTTGAAGAAGAAGTTAGAAAAAGTGAACTGAATATAGAGGAATACATGGAAGATCTTGAAAAAACTGCTGAAAAAATTGAAAGCCCTACAAGTGGAACAATTATATCACTAACAGCTAGAGAAAATTATTTAGTTGATACTAATTCTCCACTATTAGAAATAGCTGATCTATCTGATATAAAAATAGTTCTTGAAATAGCTGAATATGACATAAAAGATATTAAACTAGGACAAAGTTTGATTATAAAACCAGAAGTTTTTGAAAAGAAAGAATATTTTTCTGGAGTTATTACTAAAATTTCTAAAATTTCTAAAAAATCAGCTCTAACTTCTGAAAATGTTTTAGAAGTTGAAGTAAAGCCAAATGAAATTATTCCTTATGTTGTCCCTGGTTTTAAAGTATCAGCCATTATATATATTAATAGAGATGATGAAAATATTTCTATCCCAAAATCAGCTATTTTAGAAGATAAAAAAAGATATTATGTTTTTATCTGTGATGATTTTGGAACTATTACTCAACGATTTATTGAAATAGATTCCATCAAAGGAGAAAAAGCTTTTATAAAAGAGGGACTTGAAGTTGGTGAAGAAATAGTCATTACTTCAAATTATAATTTAAAATCCGGAGATAAAATAAAAAGATAAGGAATTTATCCAAGAATCACTTGAAGCTGAACTAGATACTCAATTAGAATATGAAAAATATGAGAAAAAAGAAGAGTGTGATAACTTTAGAAATTGATATTCTAAAAAGAAAGTTAAATCTTCTTTTGGAGAAATAGAACTTGATATCCCACACGATAGAAATAGTGAATTTGAACCTAAAATTGTTCCAAAATATTCGTATGATATCTCTAACTTAGAAGAAAAAGTTATCTCTATGTATGGATTAAATATGTCTACAAGAGATATTAACAAACATATACAAGAGATTTATGGTGTTGATGTTTCTGCTAAGATGGTAACAAAATTACTGATAAAATTATTCCTTTAATTGAAGAATGGCGAAAGATTTAAAAGAAATATATACAACTCCTAATGAAGACATGGAATATTCTGCGCTTGATGAGTTAAAAGAAAAATGGTCTAAAAAATATCCTTATGCACTTAAAAGTTGGGAGAATAACTGGAGTGAATTAAGAACATTTTTTAAATTTAGTCCAGAAATTAGAAGAATTATGTATACAACAAATGTAATTGAAAATTTGAATAGAATATACAGAAAAGTAACAAAAACAAGAAGTAGTTTTCCTACAAATATGGCTTTAATAAAATTATTATATTTATCAACAATTAATTTAACAGAAAAATGGAAAACAGGTTATGCGAAAGATTGGCATTTGATAAAAGGACAATTAGTAATAGAATATGAAGAAAGACTGAAAGGTTTTTAGTTCCCTTTCAGTCTTCAAAGTAATTTAAAAATTAATATTCAAGAGATGATAAATACACAAAATTATTTACACTCCATATAATAATTTTTTATTTAGTACTTGTCCATAATCCATGAAGATTACAATATTCTCTTGCCTTTATAGATGTTCCTTTCACTACCTCGAAGAAAGCTTCTGGAGCATCTCCTGGTTTTAAATATTTTCTATAAAGTTTATCTCCATCAACTATAATTTCTATCATAGTTATATAATGATTTTCTAGCATTGGGTGAGCTGTTTCTTTCCCAACTTTTACAAGATAACCATTTTCTTTTTCTTCAATATAAGGAACATGTTTTTCTTTTGATGCATCTTCTGTATACTCTTCTAGCTCTTCAAACTTAACAGCATCAACTGCTTCTGTACATTCTTTGTTTTCTCTATAAATAACTTCTGCTACCATACCACATTCAAACTTAAAAAGATCAAATTTTTCCATTTAGTTCCTCCTTATTTATATTTCTAAATTTATCAATTACTAATTTTTTATACTATTTTGGCAATCTTTACAAACACCTTTAAAATAAATATGTTTTTCATTTATTTCAAAACCTTCTAAACCACTAAGTTCTAGATTGCTATTTTCCATTTCTATATCATAAATATTACCACATTTTTCACATTTAAAATGACCATGAAGTTTTAAATAAGCATCATATCTTGTTTCATTTTCCTCTATAACAACTATATTTATAATTTTTTTTTCTAAAAAAAGATTAAGAGTATTATATACTGTTGTTTTAGAAAGAGTAGGTATTTCTTTATTTAATGCTTTATATATTGTATCAACGGTAGGATGTATTCTATTCTTTAAAAGAAATTCATATATTTTCATTCTCTGATAAGATGGTTTTATTCCATTTTCTTTTAAATAATCTCCAACATTTTCCACATGATGTATCATGAATATTCCTCCTTTCTACTAATCTCCTCAATTTTGTAATGATTATAATTCATTATATAAAAAAATACCAAAAAAGTAAAGTATTAGTTTTGGAATTTTTAAATTTATAGTTCTTTTTTCATAATATAACGATCTATTCCAGGCTCATACTCATCTAGCTCTAGAGATTCTATATAATAATTTAAATTTTTATAAAGTGTTATTGCTTTTTCATTTTTAGGATCTACTGTAAGAGAAATTATTTTTATTCCAAGTTTTTTAAAATAATCTTCACAATGAGTAAGAAGAGTAGTTCCTATTCCCCTCTCTCTATATTTTTCCATCACTGAAAAACCATAAAGAAAAGCCTCTGGTCTATCAAAAGCAATCAAAAACTCTGTTGCCCCAATAACAACTCCATTTTCTACAACAACAAAAACTTTTCCAAATTTTACTATTGGTTTTAATATCCATAAATCTACTCCACCAAATCTACCAAAAGTAGATTTCTCCATCTCAACTATTCCATCCATTAAATCTTTATCTTTTATAGATACTTCAACTATCTTCATAATCTCTCCCTAATATTCAATTTTTATAAGATAAAGACCTCCTGGTTCTGCTACCTCTATCTTTCTCGCTTTAAAAGGTTCTGCTAAAAGAAAATCTAAATAATCTTTAGATTTTCTACCAAAATAAACATCAAGGGCTGTACCTACAATTATTCTCACTTGAGTTTTTAAAAAAGCATTTCCTTCTATATATATTCCTATTTCATTCTTATCTTCATTTTTATAATATACATCTATTTTATAGATTTCTCTTATTGTTGTTCTATTATTCTCATCTTTTATTCTAAAATTATTAAAATCATGTCTACCAACTAAAACTAAAAGAATTTCTTTTAATTTTTGAGGGTCTACTTCCTTTAAAACATAAGTTTTATATCTTCTTGAAAATACATCTTTTTTCCATGTAATTATATATTCATATGCTCTTGTTTTTGGCATATAACGAGCATTAAAATCTTTTTCTACTTCACAAACATCAAAAATATCTATATCCTTTGGTAAAAGTTTATTCATTGCTCTTTTTAAATTTTCTAGAGGTATAGTAAGATAAGAATCTATTATAAAATTTGAAACCTGTACTCTTGCATGAACTCCTCTATCTGTTCTTCCTGCTGTTGTAAGATTTATCTCTTTTTTTAAAATAATGTTTAATACTTTTTCAATTTCTCCTTGAACTGTTCTTTTATCTAGTTGTCTTTGAAAACCATAAAAATCACTACCGTCATAGGAATACGAAATTTTTATATTTCTCATACACTCTCCTGAAAACATTTTATAATACATTATATATAGCATATAGCTAAAATTTAAAATTGTCAAACTACTTCTTTCTCTATTAAGAATAAAAAGGCTGTTGTTTTCTAAGTTATAAAAATAAAATTTTAAGAGATTAAAATATTTTTACAATGTAAAATTTTACTTTTATTAAATTACAACTGCCTTTTCCTCATTGTTATTCTTCAAAATTTTTCACAATAATATTTTTTATATCTACATTTAAATTCTTTTTTTCTTCTTCTGAAAGGATTGAAATATCAATAGGTTTTTCTATTATTAATTTTACCTTTTGATTTCTCTTTACTGCTACACTACCTCTTTTCTGAATATTTATAGCACCACATATAGTTATAGGAATAATTATCCCATTTGTATCTGTTGCAAGTTTAAAACTTCCTTTTTTAAAATTTCCTATTTTTCCAGTTAGGCTTCTTTCTCCCTCTGGAAAAATAACTGTTGGATAACCTTCCTTAACTATCTCTACTGCTCTTCTAATATTTTTTATTCCCTCTCTTGGGTTACTTCTATCTAAGAATATATATTTCCCCCTCTTCATCCATCTGTAAAAAAATGGCCATTTCTCCATCTCTTTTTTAGCAACAAATCCTAAATCAAAATTTATTCCTGCAAGAATAACAGGAATATCAAAATTACTTTGATGATTTGCAACCAAAACAATTCCTTTTTTTTTATCTATTTTTTCAAATTTTTCTTTATCTTTATAAATAACCTCTACATTTATTCCTAATATTTTTAAAAAAGAACTACTTATATCCCGTAAATTTTTTCTAGCAACTAGAATTTTTTTTCTTTCATCTTTATAAAAATACGTTGGTATAAAAGTTATTTCCTTATATATAAAAAGGCAAATAACTGAAACAGTAGCAAGTATTACTCCAAACATGAACCCTCCTATTTAAGGTTTTCAATAGCTTTTTTTATTGTGCCATACTCAAAACCTTTTCTCATCAAACTTTCAACTTTTTTACGATACTCTTTATCTTTCATTCTTTCCCACAATTTTTGGATTTCTAAAATTTCATTTTCTATATTATCATTTAAAAGTTCTCTTATTGTAGAACTTTTTATTCCTTTCAATATTAGATGATATTCTATTTTTTTATTTCCCCAAGATTTATGAGATTCTATAAAAGATTTAGCAAAGTCATAATCATTTAAATAACACATGTCATTTAATTTAGCAATCATTTTAGATATTATAGTTTTTTCTTTGTATTTTGTCAAAAGTTTTGTTTCAAGTTCTTTGGTACTGTAATCTCTTTTTGATAAAAGCCAATATGAAAAAGAAAGAGCCGAAGATTCGGCTAAAAGCATATAACTTTCATCACTAATCTCCATGCCCTCACTTAATTTATATTCTTTTATCATTACCTTTGGTAGTGAAAATTCTGCTCCATTTCCAAAAAGAATTTTATTCTTCTGAACTTTCAAAATCTTCATTTTCTTCTATTTCCTCATCTTCTTCTATTTCTGATGTATGAACAGTGCCTATTGCATTTTTTGCTTTTAATTCATCATAGATTGAATTGAATAATTCTGTTTCTTCCTCAAGTCTTGCTTTTACATTTTCTTTACCTTGTCCAAGTCTTATATCTCCATAGCTAAACCATGCACCAGATTTAGAAACAATATTTGCTTCAATAGCAGCATCAAGAACTTCACCTACTCTTGAAATTCCTTTTCCATACATTATTTGGAATGTTGCTTCTTTAAATGGTGGAGCTATTTTATTTTTTGTTACTTTTACTAGAACTTCATTTCCTATTATATCGTCACCTTGTTTTACTGAACCAACTCTTTTTATTTCTAATCTTACCGATGCATAGAATTTAAGTGCTTTTCCTCCTGTTGTTGTTGTTTGAGGACCAAATCCAAATCCACCAATCTTATCTCTTATTTGGTTGATAAATATAAGAGTTGTTTTTGATTTATTAAGAGTTCCTGTTAGTTTTCTTAAAGCTTTTGACATAAGTCTTGCTTGAAGTCCCATTTGTTGATCACTCATTTCTCCATCTATTTCAGCTTTTGGAACAAGAGCTGCAACAGAGTCTACAACGATTACATCAACTGCACCAGAACGTACAAGCATATCAGCTATTTCTAATGCTTGCTCTCCAAAATCTGGTTGAGATATTAACATCTCATCTATATCTACTCCAAGAGCTTTAGCATATACAGGATCAAGAGCATGTTCAGCATCTATAAATGCTACTACTCCACCCATTTTTTGAGCTTCAGCTATAATATGAAGAGCTATAGTTGTTTTTCCTGAACTTTCAGCTCCATATATTTCTACAATTCTTCCTCTAGGAACTCCACCTAAACCAAGAGCTGCATCAAGATTTATACTTCCAGTAGGGATAACATCTATATTCATTGAAGCATTTTCTCCAAGTTTCATTATAGATCCTTCTCCAAAATCTTTTGTAATTTGTTTTATAGCATTCTCAAGTGCTTTATTTTTATCAACTGCTTCATTCTTTTTTACTGCCATTACAACCAGAACCTCCTTAATTTAACTTATTAATTTTTTCATAATCATTTTCTATTTTATTTAAAATTATATCTTCACTTAATCTATTCATACAATTTAAATGTCCCTTTGGACACTCTCTATTTCCATGAAGACTACATGGAGAACATTTTTCATTTTTATAAATCAGAGTACTTTTTTCATCATACTCAAACATTCCTGGGTCTGTTGGTCCAAATATTACATAAGTACGACAACCTACTCCTCTTCCTATATGAAATGGTCCTGAATCATTTGTTACCATTAATTTTGCTTTTGAAAGAAGAGCACCACTCTCTTTTAAAGTAAGTTTTCCAGCAAGATTTATACATACATCTCCACTTATTTTATTTATATGATTACATCTTTCTATATCTTCTCTTCCACCTATAAGAACCGTTTTAACTTTATATTTTTCATAAAGTTTTTTTGCAAGATTTCCAAAACCTTTTTTTGTCCACTTTTTAGTTTCTTTTGAAGCTCCTGGAGCCATTACAAAAAGTCCTTCATATTCTTTTACTTTTTCTAAATCTTTTTGAGAAAAAGTAAATAATAACTCTTCCCCTCTATATTTTAACCCAATTTTCTTAAAAGATTTAAAATAGTTTTTTACAATAGTATCATCAACATGATATTTTATTAATTTTAATTTTACAAATAAAGATTTCCACCATTTTCTTTTTGGATATACAAAAACTTTTGTATCTTTAGAAGCTATCTGTTTAGATATTATTTTTGATCTTATTTTACTATGTAAATCAAAAACATAATCATATTTATTCTCAGAAAGTTTCTTCCCAAAAGCTACCATGTTTTGATAACCATCATTTTCTTTTTTATCAAAAAGTATAAGGTTATCTATATAAGGCAACCCTTCTATTGAATCCTTAAAATTTTTCATAACAAGAAAATCCACTATTGCATCAGGATATTTTTCTTTTAATTGTTTTAATATTGGGGTGGTAAGAATCACATCACCTATTGAACTGAGCCTTATTATTAATACTCTCACAATCACATCACTAACCTTTATTTCTTATTTTTTTTCTAAAATTTCCCCACCAATGAAGATAAGTGTTTAAAAGTTTGGCAACTTTAAAATAAAAACTTTTTATATCAATGTATTCTTCTAAATTTATTGAGCAACTTTCTTTCAAATATATATACTCATACATTTCACCAAATTTCCCATATATATTTCTTAAAAGTTTACAATCAATAAGGTAAACCCTATTATCAGATATAAGAAAATTTTCTATTTGAGAATCTCCATGAAGAAATCCTTTTATATGAATTTCTTTCAAAGAATTACAAATTATATCAAGATCTTTTTCTGTGCTAGGTCTACTCTCTATATATTCACTGATAGAAAGAGAATCAAAAGTCATGCCAAACACTCTTTTTTCAAGAGCAAGAAATGGTCTTGGAGCACTGAAACCATTGAGCATAAGTTTTTCTAATTGCTCACATTCTCTCATACTCTCCCCACCTCTAAATAACGAGATAAATCTTTGCCACTTTCTGTTATTTTTTTCTCTTGGAATTTTTAAAACATATCTTTTTCCATTTATTCTAATAAGTTCTACCAAACTTCTTTTATCATCTTTTAAAGTTTTTAAAACTGTATAATCTTTAGCTTTTACCCTTGTATAAAAATCTACTGTGTCTTTTTGATTATAATAGATATAGTCTTTACCTTTTCTTCTTTTATCCATCTATCTCTTTTCCTAAATATTTTTTTACAATTTCTATTACTTTTTTAGGTGTAATCTCTTTCATACATTTAAAATGTCCCTCAGGGCATTTTTTACCTCCATGAATACCACAAGGTCTACATGAAAGATTTTTAATTTCTAAAACTTCACTATTTTTACTCCAAGGGAAAAATCCAAACTCTTTAACAGTTGGTCCAAATAAAGCTATTATCTTTGTATTTTGTGAAGATGAAGCTATATGAATTGGAGAAGAATCATTTGTTATTACAATATCTGATTTTCTTAAAACTTCTGCAAGATCAAGAAGAGTAGTTGCTCCTCTTAGATCTATAAAATTTTTATTAGATAGTGGAATTAGCATTTCCTCTTTTCCGCCAACAACAACAATTCCTATCTCTTTATCTTTTGAAATTTCTTCAAGAACTTCATTAAAATATTCTACTGGCCATTGTTTTGTAAACCATTTACTTCCTGGAGCAACTGCAACAACTTTTTTATTTTCAAGATTATTTGATTTCCATATATTAGCAATCTTTTCTTTAGATTTTTCATCTGGAAAAAGTTCTATCTCATATCTTTTATTATTTGTTTCTGGACAATCAACAAAAGAAAGAAGTTTTTCTACTTCATGTTTTGTTTTGTCATAATGAATTTTTTCTGTAAAGAAAAAACTTCCTGTTGCAACATCATAACCTTTTCTTACAGGAGATCTTGAAAGCCATGAAAGAAATGAACTTCTTAAATATCTATGTGGTGTTATAACCATATTAAAATTTTCATATCTCAATCTTTTTCCTAATTCATAAATTCCTCTTAGTCCCTTGTGAGATCCTCTTTTATCATATTCTATTATCTCATTTATATAAGGATTATTTTTTAAAATAGAAGCTCCAGCTGGTGTTGTTACATAAGCAAGATATGAATCTGGATATGATTCTTTTATTTTTTTCACAAGAGGTGTAGAAAGAACTATATCTCCTATGAAAGCAGTGTGTATTATTAAAATTCTCACTTTTTCACCTCTTATTTTTTCAAAAATTTTTCTTCTAATTTATTTAGAATTTCTTCCTCAATAGTTTCATCATATGAATCAAAATATTTATGTGAATAATTTTCTTTCACTTTTCTATTTTCTCTATCAGGAATAATATATTCTACATTTGAATTATTATATACTCCCCATCTTGTGGGACTTTGAGTTTTTTTATTAGGGTATATTGCCACAATATTTTTTTGTAAAGACCCTGCTATATGAGTTGGACCTGTTGATCCACCAAAATAAACTTTTCCTTTTTCTATTATAGCAGCAAGATTTAAAAGAGAACCTCCATTTGCAAAAAGATAAACTCTTTCTCTTTCTATATTATTAATAATATTTTGTCCTCTTTCTTCTTCTGAAATATGGCATGTAATAATAATATTTATTCCTTCCACTCTATCATAAATTTTTTGTAATAAAGAAATATATTGATCATCTGTTATATTTTTAGCAGATCCTCCCATAAAAGGATTAACTACAAGAGTCTTTTCACCTATATTATTTTCTCTAAAAAATCTCTCTGCCACATCTCTTTGTTGTTCTTCTAAATAAATTTTACTTTCTATTTCAAAAACTTCATCAAATCTTTTAGGATCAATTTTTTTTATAAGATCAAGGTTATAATCAGCCTCATTCTTTATTGACTTAGACCTTTTTTGATATACTCCACGATTAAAAGCAAAAAATGATGAAATTTTTGATATTGGTCCTATTCTTCTTTTTGCCCCACTAGCCTTTGCTAGTTTTGCTATATAACTATCATTGTATAATGCCACAAACACATCAGCATTAAAATATTTTATTTTTTCAAGAAGTTCTTCTTGTCTAAAATCATCTATCTTATACACTCTATCCACAAAAGGAAGATTTTTAACTATCTCATAATTATATTTTCTTACTAAAAGAATTATCTCTGCATCTGGATACATCTTTTTTGCCATAAAAAAACTAGGAATAGAAAGTATTAAATCCCCTATTTTATCTGTTCTTGATATTATTATCCTCATAATATACTCCATTTTTATATATTTCTCTAAGTTTAAAATATTTTACCATTGAATACATAGCACTTGCACATGCTATCATCAATCCCTCTATCCCATCTAAAAAACCAAGTCTTATTATATACATTTTTATAAATTTATAAATAGGATTAAAGACAATTTGAAAAATAGAAGCCTTTTTCCCTTTTTTATAATAATCAATAGCTCCCTCTGTTGTATATCTATTAAATTTTATAAAATAATCTTGAAGAGTAAGATAACTATGGTGAAGTATATCCTCTTTTAAAAAATATACTTTTTTATCAGTTTTAAATTCTTCATGAACCATATTATCATTAAATCTTCCAGCATTTTTTTTAAATAATCTTATATGATATGAATTACTCCAACCACCATGTTTTAATTTTTTTCCAAAACATACTGAAGTAAAATTTATTGAAAATACTTCCCCTTCTTCTTCACCATTTTTTATTTTTATTATTTTTTCTTTTAATTTCGGAGAAATTTCTTCATCTGCATCTATATTTAAAATCCATTCATTAGTAGCACTATCTATTGCATTATTTCTTTGCATTCCATATCCTAGCCATTTTTGATGAATAAATTTTGCTCCAAATTCCTCTGCTATCTCTTTTGTTCTATCAGTTGAACCACTATCCACTATAATTATCTCATCAGCAAATTCAGCAACAGATTTAAGAGTTTTTGAAAGTATTTTTTCTTCATTCAATGTTATCATTGCAACTGATAATCCCATAATCATGTCCCCTTTTAATTTTTATGATAACCAACCATAAATTTTTCCAATTAATAAATTTCTTCCTACCATAAGATTAATCTTAAATTTTTCAGGTGTAAATTTTCTAAGCTCTATTCTTCTTATCATATTCCAATTTGGTGAATATGAGTTTGTTCCTTTTTTAGTTGTGATAAATCCTTTTACCCCTAAAGTTTTTAATAACTCTACCACTTTTTTATCTCTATGTCCCCATGGCCAACAGAAATATTCCACCTTATTATTAAGTTTTCCTTCTATTATTGTTTTATTTAAAATAAACTCATCTTTAATACGAAGTTCTGCATCTTCTTCTGTTTCTATCATTACATAAGGCTCTATATGTTTATCAATATATTCTTGTCCTAATGATAAAATTTCTTTTTCTGATTTTCCTTTTAAATTTTTAAAATAATATTCCTGAAATTTTTTAAAAAATTCTCTATTAATTATTATACCTTTTCCAGAATATTCTCCACGTTTTGGAAATTTTGGAAATCCTTCCTCAATATCCCCATAAAGAAAAACATCTGTACAATCCATACTATCTTTTTCAAAAACACCTTGGAATTCTAATTTTTTAAAGATAGCCATATGTTTGTGAGAATGTGCCTGAAAATCCACAAGCCCACTTTCATACATCTCTTTTATTTCTGCCCATGTCATATATTGCTCTGTCACTCCATCATTCAAAGCATTATATTTTTTTATTGCATTATAATTAGCTATTCCATTTTTTTCAATTTTTGTTTCTCCCCATCTTCTTTCACCAATATATAAAGTATTCAAAAATATTGTTGCCTTCATATTATATTTTTTTAAAAGAGGAAAAACTATTTTATAGTTATCATAGTATCCATCATCAAAAGTTATAAGCACACTATTTTTTGGTGTTTCTTTTCTTCCATATTCTGATACTGTAATTGTATTCATTTTTTTTGATTTAAGAATTTTTAAATGTTCCTCAAAAAGTTCTGGTGTAATATTAGAAAAAGAGTTTACCTGATGATAAAGAAAAACAGGAATCCCTTTTCCTATAAAAATAATAACTGCTAATACAACAATTATTAATATATATATCATAAAATTTCCTCCTATTTTTTTATAAAATGTATATTTCTATATAAATAT
>JAHHTB010000040.1 GCA_020024855.1 Fusobacterium sp. | reverse complement strand
TTATTATTTACATATATTCTTTTTACTCTTTTTCCTATTCCTGTAAATAATTCATAAATAGATACATTCATAATAGCAGATTGTTTATCTATATCATCTCCATAAAGAATAACCTCATCACCTACTGAAATTTTATCTTTTATTTCATTAGGAATTTCTACCATAAACATATCCATACAAACTTTTCCTCTTACAGGGCAATCAACATTATGAATTTTTACACAACCTTTATTTGAAATCTCTCTTCTAAATCCATCAGCATATCCAACTGATATTGTTGCAAGAACTGTTCCTTCTTTTAATGTAGCAGTTCTTCCATAAGAGATGTCGCTGTCTTCTGCTAAAGTTTTTATAAAAAGAACTCTACTTTTAAAAGTAAATACAGGTTTATATCCATCTACTATTTTTCCACTACATACACCATATTGAATTATACCTGCTCTTACATAATTTCCTTTATCAAAACCTTTATAATTTACTATTCCACCACTATTTAATACGTGTCTATACTCTATTGTATCAATACCATCAAAATTATTGAATTTTTCTATTTGCTTTTCAGTGTAAAATTTATTATTCTCTCCAAATTCATCTGATACTGAAAGGTGAGTATACACACCTATTATGTTTTTTATATTATTTTCTTTTATATATTTTTTGACTTCTTCTATTTCTTTTTTGTTGAAACCAACTCTTCCCATTCCTGTTTCTATTTTTATATGGCATTTTATTTTTAGTGCATGTTCATAAATGAATTTTAACTGTCTAATTGAAGTAAGAGCTATATGAATATCATATTTTTCAGCTATTTCAAGCTCTTCATCAAATATTCCTCCAAGAATAAGAATTTTTTCTTTTATTCCATTCTCTCTAAGTTCTATTGCCTCATCTAGTGTTGCTACTGCAAAAAAGTCTACACCACATTTTAAAAGTTCTTGTGAAAGTTTAACCGCTCCCATTCCATAAGAATCTGCTTTTACTACTGCAATAACTTTTCTATCTTTCATTTCATTTTGAATCTTTTTAATATTGTAAATAAAATTATCTGTATTTACTTCTACCCATGCTCTCATTTTTATGCCCCCTTTAAATAGTTATAAGAGCTTGACTCAAAATCAGAGATTAAATTCTATTTTTAAGTCAAGCTCTCTATTTTATACTACTATTTTTTCATGATTTTCATTTTCTTCATTCTCTACATATTTTGTATGATCAACTTTTCCATCTCTATCTTTTTCAAAAAGATAAATAAGTGGAGTTGCTATAAATATTGAAGAATATGTTCCTGCAAGTATACCTATTAAAAGTGTTGTTATAAATGTTCTTAAGCTTTCTCCTCCAAAAATAAGGACAGCTAAAACTGCAAGAAGTGTTGTTACCGATGTATTTATAGATCTTATTATAACTTGATTAATACTTTTATCTAAAAGTTCACCAAATGTTAAATCACTTTTTCTTTTTAAAGTTTCACGAATTCTATCAAAAACAACTATAGTATCATTAATTGAATATCCTAAAATTGTAAGAACTGCTGCTATAAATGCAGTGTCAATTTCATAACCTAATAAAGCTATTCCGCCAACTGCAATTATAATATCATGTAGAAGAGCAAGAATTGCTGCTATTGCAAATCTAAACTCAAATCTCATTGTTATGTATCCTACAATCATAATTGTTCCTATTGTAAGAGCTAAAATTGCTGATCTTTTAAGTTCTGCTCCTACACTTGCTCCTACTTTATCTTCTCTTGTAATTTGATAGTTTTCAAATTCTTTTAAATCATCTAAAAATTCTTTCTTTTGAGTTTCAGATATTTCTTGAGTCCTTATTATTACCTCATTTCCTTCTGAAACTTGAACTTTTCTACTGTTTGGACTAAATTGTGGAATTTTTCCTGCTATTTTATCAAGAACTGGGTTAAGTTCTTTTAAAGTAACTGGCTTTTCAAATCTTAACTGAAACATATTTCCACCAGAAAAATCTATTCCATAATTAAAACCTTTAGTAAATAATCCTCCTAGAGAGATTATAACAACAATTATAGAAAGAGTTATCCATCTTTTGCTGTTTTTAATTATACGAATTTGCATATCCATTAAGCTCTCCCCCTTATACCAAATAGTTTTGGATTATTTATATGGAATATTTCAACAAATAACATTAAAAATACTTTTGTCATAACTATTGCTGTAAACATAGAAGCAAGTGTTCCTATTGTAAGAGTAACCGCAAATCCTTTTACTGGACCTGTTCCAAATATAAATAATATTCCTGTGATTATAAGAGTTGTAAGGTTTGAGTCAAAGATCGCTATAAATCCTTTACTAAATCCTGCATTTATTGCTCCTCTAATTGTATTTCCAAACCCAAGTTCCTCTTTTATTCTTTCAAAAATTATAACATTAGCATCAACAGCCATTCCTGCTGAAAGAATAAGACCTGCAATACCTGGAAGTGTTAATGTTGCACCAATAAATTGTAAAAGCGCAAATGTAATTATTCCAAAACATACAAGAGCTATATTAGCAATAATTCCTGGAAATCTATAGAAAATTATCATAAATATCCCAATAAGAAGCATTGCTACTTTTCCAGCCACCAAACTGGCAGCTATTGATTCATCTCCAAGAGATGCTCCAACTGTTCTTGTTTCTACTATCTCTGCTTTTATAGGAAGTGCTCCAGAGTTCAAAAGTGTTGCTGTTCTTTTAGCTTCTTCCACTGTATAGTTTCCGCTTATACTTCCTGTCCCTCCAGGAATTTCTGTTCTTATAACAGGTGCTGTTTGAACTTTTCCATCAAGAACTATTGCAAGTTGTTTTCCAATATTTTCTCTTGTTATTCTTGCAAACTCTATTGCCCCTTCTGGTTTCATTTCAAAATTAATCTGAGGTTCTCCAAGATTTCCATAACCAACTTGAGCTTTTTTTAATGCTCCTCCTGTCAAAAGAGTAGGTCCAAGATTTCCATTTTCATCCATAATTTTAAATTCAAGAAGAGCTGTTTTTCCTATCATATTAATAGCTTCTGTTGTATCACTTACTCCAGGAAGTTCTATGATTACTCTATTATTTCCTGCTTTTTGAACAAGTGATTCAGCAACCCCTATTCCATTTATTCTTCTATCTAATACTTCTATTAAAGAGTTCATTGTCTCATTATCAATAACATCTTCCTCTTTTTCAGGTCTTGCCTCAAGAACTGCATACACCCCACCTTTTAAGTCAAGGCCAAGTTTTACAGGTTCTTTTACTATCATATAAATAGCACCAGCAAGTATTGATATAATAAGTAATAACCTAATCCATAATTTATTCATTTTTCCTCCAACATCTCTACTTTTTAGAGTCTAGAAAAGTTTGAAGAATGATAGCTGCTGCTATTTTATCAACAACCTTACGCTTTTCTAAGGCACCTTTTTTTCCACCCTCTGTAAGCATTCTATCAGCTGATACTGTAGTCAGTCTCTCGTCTACTTCAAAAATCTCTAATCCATCAATATTTTTTTTCAACTTTTCTACATATTCTCTAACCTTTTCTGCTTGCCTTTTTTCTGTCCCATCTAAACTTTTAGGTATTCCTACCACAAGAGATTTTGTATTATTTTCATTTAAAATTTCTGATATTCTTTTTACAGATTTTACTTTTTTCCTATCTATTACTTCTAATGGAGTAGCAACCAGACCCATTATATCAGATCTGGCAACTCCTATTCTTACATCTCCTATATCAAGAGATATATATTTTTTAAACATTTTTTACTCCATAATTTATATAAATATTATAATTTTTCTCTTATTAATTTTTTTACAACTTCAAGAGCTTCCATAACTTTAGAACCGTCTTTTCCTCCAGCTTGAGCAAAGTCTGGTCTTCCACCACCATTTCCCCCAGCTATTACAGCTAGTTCTTTTACTATTTCTCCAGCTTTTACTTTAGATGTAAGATCTTTAGTTACTCCAACAGTAAAGATTGCTTTTCCATTATCTGCTCCAAGAACAACTATACAACTTCCTAGTTTATCTTTTGCTTTATCAACAATCTCTCTTAATGAATCACTTTCTTTATCTGTAAATCCTTTTACTAAAACTTTTACTCCATTTATTTCTTCTGCTTGTTCAAATAAACTTCCAGCTTCAAAAGTTGCTATTTTAGATTTTAACTCTTCTATTTCTTTAAGAGCTATTTTTAAATCTTCAGCTGTTTTTTCTGCTTTTTCTTCAACTTTATATACATCTGTTTTTAAGCTTTCAGCAACATTTTTAATTGTTCTTTCCATTTCTTTTACTGTTTCATAAGCATGAAAACCTGTTTTAGCTTCAATTCTTCTTACTCCTGCAGCAACTCCTGTTTCAGATACAATTTTGAAAAGTCCTATTTGAGATACATTTGATACGTGAATTCCTCCACAAAGTTCTGTTGAGAAATCTCCAAATGATACTACTCTTACAACACTTTCATATTTATCTCCAAATAATGCCATTGCTCCTGTTTTCTTAGCTTCATCCATGCTCATATGTTTTATATCAGCAGTAAGTGCTTCTGAAATTTTAGCATTTACAAGTCTTTCTACTTTTTCTAATTCTTCTTCAGTCATTGCTTCATAATGGTTGAAGTCAAATCTTAATCTATCTGGAGCAACTAGAGATCCTGCTTGTTGAACATGAGTTCCTAATATTTCTCTAAGTGCTTTTTGTAAAAGGTGAGTAGCACTGTGATTTTTAGAAATAGCATCTCTTCTACTTCCATTTACTACTAATTTTACTTCTGCACCTTCAAAGAAATTATGAACTCCATTGATTACTTTTACAGTGTGCATAAATATATTTTTTTGTTTTTGTACATCTACAACTTGTCCTAAAGCTCCATTTCCTTCAATAACTCCATTATCAGCTTGTTGTCCTCCAGATTCTGCATAAAATGGAGTCTTATCAGTTATTATCATATATGTTCCTTCATCATCTAATTTAGAAACATGAAGTATTTTTGCTACCTCTTCAAGACTTGTATATCCTGTAAATTCTGTTTTCCCATGCTCATCAAAGAATGCTTCAATAAATGCATCTTGACCTTTCTCCATTACAACTTCTCTTGAATTTCTTGCTTTTTCTTTTTGCTCTTCCATTTTCTGATCAAATTCATTTTTATAAATTGTAATTCCATTTTCTTCACAAATTTCTTCTGTTAATTCATAAGGGAATCCATAAGTATCGTATAGTTTGAAAGTAACTTCACCTGTAAGTCTTCCTTCTCCATTTTTCTTAGCCTCTTCAATAGCTGCCATAACTTGTTGAATTCCAGAATCAAGAGTATTAGAGAATTTTTCTTCTTCTATTTTTATTACTTTTTTAATATGTTTTACATTTTCAACTAAATCAGGATAAGCTCCTTTCATTAAATCTACTATTGTATCAACAATTTTATAAAGGAATAAATCATTTACACCTAATAATCTTCCATGTCTTATAGCTCTTCTTAAAATTCTTCTAAGAACATACCCTCTTCCTTCATTTGAAGGAATTACCCCATCATTTACAAGGAATGTTACTGCTCTTGAGTGGTCAGCAATAACTTTTAATGAGAAATCTTTTTTAGCTTCTACACCATATTTTGTTCCAGAAATTCTTCCCATTTCTTCTATTATTGGGAAAATAAGATCTGTTTCAAAGTTGTTTGCTTTCCCTTGTACAACAGCTGTCACTCTTTCAAGCCCTGCTCCTGTATCTATGTTTTTCTTAGGCAATGGCTCTAAGTGTCCATCCTCCATTCTATTCCACTCAGTAAATACTAGGTTCCAAATTTCTATAAAACGATTATCTGTTCCTTCATCACCAAGTCTTGAATTTTCATCCCCACCAAATTGAACTCCAAGGTCTACATATATTTCTGAACATGGACCACAAGAACCTGTAGGTCCTGCTGCCCACCAGTTATCTTCCTCTCCAAATCTTACAATTCTTTCTCTTGGAAAATTACATTCAGAAACCCAAAGCTCTTCAGCTTCATCATCTGTTTCAAATACAGTTACCCATAATCTATCTTTTTCTATTTTTAAAACTTCTGTTATAAATTCATAAGACCATGCTATTGATTCCTTTTTAAAATAATCTCCAAAAGAGAAATTTCCAAGCATTTCAAAAAATGTATGGTGTCTTGCTGTTCTTCCTACATTCTCAAGATCATTTGTTCTTATACATTTTTGGAATGTTGTTACTCTTGGAGTAGGTGCTTCTTTTTGTCCCAAGAAATATGGTTTGAATGGAACCATTCCTGCAACTGTTAAAAGAAGTGTTTGGTCATCTGGAATTAAAGATGCACTTTCAAAGTGCTTATGACTTTTACTTTCAAAAAATTCTATAAATTTTGCTCTTACTTCGTTACCTGTTAACATTTTGCCTCCGTTTTTATCTTATATATTTTTTATAATTTTTTAATCTAATTTAAAGTTTTCGCCAAGATATATTTTTTTAGCAAGTTCATTTTCAGCTATCTCTTCAGGAGTTCCACTTATAAGAACTTGTCCCTCTGCCATAATATAAGCTCTCTCTGTGATTTTAAGAGTTTCTCTCACACTATGGTCTGTTATTAATATTCCAAGCCCTCTTTCTTTAAGATATTTTATTATATCTTGGATATCTTCTACAGCTATTGGATCTACTCCTGCAAAAGGCTCATCAAGAAGAATAAAATCTGGATTATTTGCAATTGTTCTTGCTATCTCAACTCTTCTTCTTTCTCCTCCTGATAATGAATATCCTAAAGATTTTGCAACATGAGTTAATTTAAACTCTCTTAAAAGTTGTTCAACTTCTTTGTCTTGCTGTTCCTTTGGAATATTTTTCATCTCAAGAATAGCATATATATTTTCTTCAACTGTTAGATTTCTAAATATTGAAGGTTCTTGAGCAAGGTATCCAATTCCAAGATTTGCTCTCTTATACATAGGATAAGAAGTTATTTCTTTTTCACTACAGTAAACTTTTCCACTTTCAGGTTTTATAATTCCTGTTATCATGTAGAAGGTTGTTGTTTTTCCTGCTCCATTAGGTCCAAGAAGACCAACTATCTCTCCTTTGTTTACTTTAAGGCTGACATTTTTAACAACTTGTCTTTTTTTATAACTTTTGCATAGATTTTGAGCTTCTATACTTATCATACTATGTCTCCTTATTTTTTATTATTAACTTTATAGTTTACTAACACTTTTCCAAAAGCTTTCACTTTATTTGTAAGCTTATTATATATTACTCTATCAGCATTAATAATTACTTCTTCATTTTCAGCAATTACATCTTTTAACATTTCAACTGTATTGTTGTTATTATCAACTATACTTTCTTGACCTTTTAATGTTGTAACTTTTCCATCTTTAGCTGTATTTACAATAATAACATTTCCTTTTCCTTCCATTATGTTTGTGTTTGTATTTCCACTTAATATATCACCTGTTATTATTGTTTTACCATTTTCATTATTTAAAATAACTTTATTATTCTTTCCTGCATATACAATATTTCTAGTAAGATCCATCTCTATATAATCTGAACTAAACTTTTGATTTTCTCTTTTTATTATACTATTTTTCCTTCCTTCAGTTCTTATAGCTTTATAACTTCCATTCTCTTTTTTAAAATAAACTCTTACATAATCTCCAGTATATGTAATAGGAATTACTTCTCCAGTTTCCTTATCTTTATCATAAACCTTACCTTTAGCATTTCCAATGAAATCGAATCTCATCTCTTTCATATTTCCATCAACTTTATCTGCTGAAAATTCTTCATTTTTATTTGATACTATTTTTACTATATTTCCTTTTATTTTTTCATTTTCTATATTTGCAATACCATCATTTCCTGTAACAGTAAAAGATTTATCATAAATAAGTTTAAATGGTGTATTACTTACTGCTTCTCTTATTTTTGTATTATAATCTATATCTTCACTTGTTATAACTGAATTATTATCTGTTATCTTTACATCTCCTAAAAGTTTTAAAGTATTTTTTTCTATATAATATAAAGCTTTTTTACTAGAGATTGTTTCTTTTTTATCTGTAATAGCATTTAATGTATTACCTGTGAGAATTTTATTCTCTATTTCATATACTCCATCATATATAGTTCCTTTTATTTTTTGATCTTTTGAATTAAAATTTATTTTTTCAGGTATATAAACCTTTTTAGTTTGAAGATTATATTCACCTTTTTCAGCAAAGATTTCTTCTTTTAATGTTGATATTTTAACATTTTTTTCAACCTTAACATATTTATTTTTCTTAAAAGATCCTGTATCACTTGTTAAAGTTATTCCATTTTCTTTATTTTTATACATAAGGTTCTTATTTATTTTCCCAATTTCTGTTTTTAGATTATAAGCAAACTCATCTCCTGTAACACTTTCTTTTCCACTTATATAAGAAACTTTTTCTGGACTTACAAAATCTTGAGTTGAAATATTATATTCGCCTTTATTTCCACTTATTACACTTTTATCTTTTAAATTTGTAATTGTAAATGGGTCTAAAAGATGAGCAAAACCTGTACTATTAAGATAGTCTACTCTATCACTTTTGAATAAATATTCCCCACTAGTTACTTCTGCATTTTTTTCAACAATATAATCTTTCTTTTTACTATTGAATACAATTTTGTCACCTTTTGCTTTTTCATTTTTCTCTTTTGTTACAAGATTTCCAAAATATATTATTCCATCTCCTGTTTCACTATTATAATCTAATTTTTGTCCTTGACTTTTATAAAGGTTATCTTCATAGATGTAACCATTATCAAGCTTTATTATTTTACTATCAGAATTATATAAAAATTTTGTTGCTTCTGCTTTTCTATCATTAAAGCTATAAATAACTTTATTATTTTTTCCTATAAAGTCAGCCTCTTTTGTATTTGCATCATAAATCATTTTTTCAGCTTCAACTCTTTCTCCAGCTTTAGAAGTTACAATAATGTCACCAAAAATATATAATTTCTTTTCTAATGTATCATAATATCCTTTATCTGCTCTAAAAGATATATCTTTATTAGTTCCTTTTATCTCTCCTACAATATCAATTATATTATCTCCATCTGGATTTTTTATCTCTTTTGGAATAATTTCATATCCTCCAGTAATAATTAATGGACTATCAGGAATTATGAATCCTTTATTCATCCCATTATACCATATTTTTTTTCCTGAAAGAGTAATTCCACCATAATTTATTGTAAAAGTATTAAATAATTCTAAAGTCTTTTTTTCAGAATCATATAATCCATTTTTAAAAGTTCCAGAAATTTCTTTTCCATCTTTATCTTTTGTCTTATACTTTCCGTTATTTTTTAAAGTTATTATTTTATCTTTAGAAGTGTATCTTCCTATATCTCCAAAAAGTTCTGTATCTCCATTTTTTATTTCAACATTATCCACTAAATCTATAAAATCAAATTTACTATTTGTTTTAAAATTTTTACCTTTTATTATAAGATCTTGAAGTTTATTTATAGCTTTTACTCCTGTGTCTGAAGTAACAGAATCTTTAAGTTGATTGTAATCTAATTTATCTGAAAAAAATTCCCATTCATTTCCACTTTTCCCTACAATATTATTTTTTAAAAATAAATTTTTTGTAGCATCAAGTAAAACATTCTCTCCTGATAAAACCATATCTTCATATTTTGCTTTTGCTTTTTCAAAAGTTGTATCTTTTGATTTTAAATTATCAAATTGTTTTTCAGCTTCTATAAAATAACCCGATGTCTCATAAGCTACATTTGTTGTTTCAATTATTTCTTCCACTTCTTTTATTAATGGTTCTTCCCTAAAATAGTTTAAATATCCCAAAACAACTATCAAAATAAAAATGATAGAGTACAATACTTTCTTTTTCATACTGCCTCCTAATTTAATAATTTCTTAAGTTCATTAAGTTTTATCATTGCATCCATTGGTGTTAAAGAATTAATATCTACATCACGAAGAAGTTTTATAATTAACTCCTCTTCTTTTGATATACTTTTTTCTTCTTTTATTAGCTCTTCTTTTTTTGCTTCCTCTTGAACTAAAGAACCAAATAACATCATCTGTTCCCCACCAAGTTTCTTTTCTATAATATTCTTTCTCTCTTCTAAAGTTTTTAAAATTTTCTTTGAGTTAATAAGTATTTCTTTAGGAAGACCAGCAAGTCTTGCAACCTCTATTCCATAAGATTTATCAGCCCCACCTTTTACTATCTCTCTTAAAAATTTAATCTCTTTATCATTTTCTTCTACTTCTATTCTATAATTTTCTGCTCTATCAAGTTTATCACATAGTTGAGTAAGTTCATGATAGTGAGTTGCAAATATAGTTTTTGCTCCTATTTTATCATGAATATATTCTGATATTGCAGTTGCAATAGAAATTCCATCAAATGTTGATGTTCCTCTTCCTATCTCATCTAAAATAATAAATGATTTTGAAGTAGCACTATTTAATATATTTGCTACTTCACTCATCTCAAGCATAAAAGTTGATTGACCTGTCATAAGGTCATCACTAGCACCTATCCTTGTAAATATTCTATCCACAAGTCCTATTCTAGCATAGTCAGCTGGAACATAAGATCCTATATGAGACATTATAATTATTAATGCTATTTGTTTCATATAAGTTGATTTTCCAGACATATTAGGTCCTGTTAAAACTATAAAATTCTTTTTATCGTCTAAAATAACTTTATTTTTTACAAATTCTCCAGCAGGAATAAGTTTTTCTATTATTGGATGTCTTCCACCTAATATTTCCAATGTTGACTCCTCAGTAATTTCAGGCTTAATATAACCATTTTTTATTGCTACATGAGAAAGATTTGTTATTACATCAAGATACCCAATTTTATATCCTAAATCTTGAAGAGATTCTCTATATTCTTTTATTTCGTTTGTTAATTCTTTAAATAAATAATACTCTAAAGTCTCTATTCTTGTTTTAGCATTAAGGACTTTCTCTTCATATGTTTTTAGCTCAGGAACTATATATCTTTCTGCATTTGCCAAAGTTTGCTTTCTTATATAATAATCAGGAACATTTTCAATATTTGCTTTTGTTATCTCAATAAAATATCCAAAAACTTTATTATATTTTATTTTTAAACCTTTAATTCCTGTTTTTTCTCTTTCTTCTGTTTCTATTTTTAATATATAATCTTTTCCGTGATTTGAAATATCACGAAGTTCATCAAGCTCTTTATTATATCCATCTCTAATAATTCCACCCTCTCTTATTAAAAATGGCGGATCTTCCACTATTATTCTTTCTATGAGATTATATACATTTACAAGTTTTTCAGTATCTATTTTAAAAAGTTCGTGTCCTTTAAGTAATTTATAAAGTTCTAAACTACTTCTTATAGATTGTTTTAATGCTACTAAATCTCTTCCATTTATAGTTTCAAGGACAAGTTTTCCTATAATTCTTTCTATATCATAAATATCTTTTAATTTTTCTCTTATTTCTTCTCTTAAAAGAACTTCATTTATAAAAAAGCCTATATGCTCCTGTCTTTTTTTTATTTTTTCTATATTAAGAAGTGGATTTTTTATTATTTTTTTCAAAAGACGACTTCCCATAGAACTTTTACAATAATCTAGAACCCATAAAAGAGAACCATTTGTACTTTCTCCACGCCAATTTGAAATTATATCTAGGTTCTTTTGTGTTGTAAGATTTAATTCCATTATATCTTCACTACTTGTATATGTGATTTTTGTTACAGGGACTTCTTTTCCTTTTTGAAGTTCTACAACATATTTTAATATCATTGCTGCTGCTTTTATTACTAACTCTTTATCAACAATTCCAAAACTTTCTAAAGATTGAATATTAAAATATTCTGTAAGATATTTTTCACTATTTCTTATAGCTGCTATTTTTTGAAGACTTATTCCATCTTTCATTCTATGATTTTCTAATTCTTGAGAAAGAAATAAGTATCCTTTATCATCTGTCAAAATCTCTTTAGGAGAAATTTTATTTATTTCTCCTAAAAGCTTATATCCTACATTTTCATCATTCATTTCAGAAACTCTAAACTCACCTGTTGTAATATCAACATAAGCTAAGGCTATTTTTTTATTATCTATTAAAATTCCAAGAAGATAGTTGTTTACCTTTTCATCAAGATACTCAGTATCTATTATTGTTCCTGGAGTTATTATCCTTATAACATCTCTTTTCACTATTCCTTTTGCTTGTTTTGGATCTTCTACTTGCTCACATATTGCAACCTTATAACCTTTTCCAACAAGTTTTGCTATATATGAAGATGCTGAATGATACGGTATTCCAGCAAGTGGAACATCAGTTTTTTTATTTCTTTTTGTAAGAGTAAGACCAAGTTCTTTTGAAGCTATTTTGGCATCTTCATAGAACATTTCATAAAAATCTCCCATTCTATAAAAAAGAATGCTATCTTTATAGTTAGCTTTTATTTCATTATATTGTTTCATCATAGGAGTATCATCTAATACCAATAAATATCACCTTCTTAAACTTTCTCTTTAAGTTTTTCTAATATCTTTATTACTTCACAATAATCATCACATTTATTTATTGCATTTTTAGCTTCTGCTGAACCTCTGATTCCTTTAAGATACCAACAAATATGTTTTCTCATCTCATATATAAATTTATCGCTTTCATTATCTTCTCTAGCTTTTAAGATATGTTTTATAGCCATCTCTATTTTTTCTTTTGAAGTTACTTCTGTTTTCACTTCCCCATACTCTAATATTTCTCTTATATCTCTTATAAGCCAAGGATTTCCACAGATTCCTCTAGCAAGCATAACTCCATCTACTCCAGAAAGCTTTATTCTTTCAAGAGCATCTTCTGCTGTAAAAATATCTCCATTTCCTATTACAGGAATAGATACTGCTTCTTTCACTTCTTTTATTGTATTCCAATCAGCTTTTCCTGTATACATCTGTTCTCTTGTTCTTCCATGAACAGTTATATGACAACAACCACATTCTTCTGCAATCTTAGCTATTTTTACATATTCTTTTACTCCCCTAAAGCCAACTCTTATTTTTATAGAAAGTTTTGTTTCAGGTTTTAAAACTTTTTTCACAGCAATAAGAATATTTCTTATATGCTCAGGGTCTGCAAGAAGACCTGATCCATATCCATTTTTTACAATTTTTGCCATAGGACAACCTGCATTTATATCTATATGAGTTACACCTTTTTCTTCAAGATATTTTACACTGGCAACTATTTTTTCTATATCATTTCCAAAAACTTGAACTGCTTCTCCTGCTCTTAGTCTTAAAAGCTTATTTAAAGTTTTATCATTCATCATCTCCATAGCATTTACACTAACCATTTCTGTAAATACTAAATCTGGATTAAATTCTTCTAAAATTCCTCTGAATGTATAATCCGTAACTCCTGCCATAGGAGCTATGTATATTTTCATTTTTTCCTCCATTTTCCATTACAAAGCACACTAAACCACAATATAAAATTTTAACATATTTTTCTATATTTTTCAATTTATAGCACATCTATTTACTTATTTTATTTATTTTAAAT
>JAHHTB010000004.1 GCA_020024855.1 Fusobacterium sp. | reverse complement strand
AATCAGAATATTCTAATTCATCTAAAAATATTTTCTTTATTCTATTTTCTATATCAACTAAAAATTGAATAGGAAGATTTTTTAGATAATATTTTATTTTTCTAAAATCTTCCTTCTCTTCTTCTTCATTTAAATCTTGATATAAATCTATTTGAAGATCGATCTCTTTTCCAAAAGTATTAATATAACAAATGAAAAGAATTTGGTGTTTTAGGATCTTTATATCTAAAGATATATAATTATTTACAGAACCATATTTATATTTAAAACTTTCTAATTTTATGTTTATTTCATAAGGAACATATATAAATAAATCTTTTGGAGTTATTTTTAAGTAATTACAAATAGTATTCATAGTTTCAAATTGGATTCCTTTAGCATATCCAAAAATTAAGGAAGTCAAAGTTGTTCTTGAAATACCAGTATCATTAGAAACTTGAGTTATTGATAGATTTCTTTCAGCTAATAGTACTTTTAAATTACTTTTCAACAATTTAATCACCTCATATTTTTTATATAATTGTACAACACTTTGAACGATTTGTCAAAAAATATTTAAAAAAGTAGTTGACAATTTAAAAATATTGAGTATAATTAAAATACGAAAACGTTCAATAGTTTGAACAAAAAAAATAAAAAACATAAAAAAGGAGTGAAAAATGAAGATAAGTGAGAAAAAACTAAAAGAAAAAATGATTAAAAATTGTTTGAACAACAGAGAGTTATCCAAAAAATGTGGGATTTCAGAGGGAACTATAACTAGAATAGTTAATGGGAATACAGAACCAAGATTAAAAACTTTGGGCTTAATAATAAAAGCTTTGAATTGTGATGTGTTAGATATACTAGAAGAAAAATAAAAAATATAGTAAGTAATAAATTAAAAAAATAAATGCTAATCGAAAAAAAGGAGGCAAAATAATATGCAAAATTTAACATCAGTGATTATTGATAATGTAAATGGTAAAAATGTAGTAAGCAGTAGAACAATAGCAGAACAACTAGGAAAAAGACATGATGCAGTATTAAGAGATTTAGAAAATATTATTCAAAAGAGTACACCACAAATTTGTGGGCTATTAATAAAGTCAGAATATATAGCTAGTAACGGAAAGTCAAATAAAGAGTACTTACTTACAAAAGATGGATTTATTCTTTATATGTTTAATATCCAAGGTTTTCAAGAGTTTAAAATGGCTTATATTCAAAGATTTAATGAAATGGAAAAAATGGTTAATGGCAAAATCCCGACATCTTTTAAAGAGGCTTTAAAACTCGCTTATGAACAGCAGGAAGAAATAGAAACATTACAACTTGAAAATAAAATAAAAGATCAGCAAATTTTAGAATTAAAGCCAAAGGCTTCTTATTATGATTTAATACTTCAATGCAAAGACTTATTAAGTGTAACAGTTATTGCTAAAGATTATGGAATGTCAGCAAAAAAATTTAATGATTTACTTCATGAGTTAGGAGTTCAATTTAAGCAAAGTGGAATATGGTTTATTTATCAAAAATATGCAGATAAAGGTTATACTCAAACCAAGACACAAAATTATAATAAAACTGACGGAACACAAGGAGCCAAACCTCATACATATTGGACACAAAAGGGAAGATTATTTTTATATGATTTTTTAAAAAAACAAGGATATTTACCAATAATAGAAAAAGGAGAAGTTGCCTAAGATATAAAAATAGAAAGGAGAAAAATAAAATATGCAAAATTTAATGACAGTGAAAAATGTAAAAGGATATGTGGACAAAACAGGAACAGCTTTTTTAAACTTAGAAGATGTAGCTCGTGGGCTTGGGTTTGAAAGAGAAAAAAATGGCAAGATGTATGTAATGTGGGATAGAGTTAATAAATATCTTGAAGAGTTATCTTTCCACACAAGTGTGGAAAATGAATTTATCCCTGAAAATATCTTCTATAAATTATGTATGAAAGCTAATAATGAGGTTGCTAGAAAATTCCAAGATTTAGTTTGTGATGAAATACTTCCAGCAATTAGAAAAACAGGTGGATATATAGCTACATCAGAAGATGATACAGATGAGGACATTATGGCAAAGGCTATATTAGTTGCAAAGAAAACTATCGAAAGAAAAAATGAAAAAATAAAACATCTTGAAACAAAAATTAAAGATGATGCTCCGAGAGTGGCATTTGCAGAAACAATAGAAAAGGCAGCAGATTGCATTCTTGTAAGAGAATTTTCTAAGGTAATAGCCACAGAGGGAATAAATTTAGGGGAGAAAAAACTTTATAAATGGTTGAGGGAAAAAGGATATATTTTTAAGAACTCAACAGAACCTATGCAAAGAGCAGTACAAAGGGGACTATTTAAAGTATCTGAAACAGTAGTAAAAACTGTAAAAGGGGATAAAGTTTTCAAGACAACAAAGATAACTGGAAAAGGACAAATATATTTCTTGGAACTTTTAAAAAAAGAATTTTTAAAAGAAGAAAATATAGTTTTTTAAAAAAGAGAGGGGGTGATAAAAGTGCCAGATAAATTTTTATATCTTAAAGATATTATGGAAATAACAGGATTTAAAGAAGGAAAATGTAGAAGTATCATAAGAGAATTAAATAAAGAACTTGAAAAAAAAGGATATTTTACATTTCAAGGAAGAGTATCAGAACAATATTTCTATGAAAGATGTTTTCCAAAAAAAGAAAATGCACTTGAAGAGTTGGCAGACTCAACAGGTGCAAAGCAAAAACAAAAATCAAGTGTATTATAACACGAAGGGAGAAAAAATGCTAGAAAAATCAAAGGAAATTAAAATTAGAGAACTAGCAAAAGAGAGTGGATTTGAGGTATTCAAGAATGAAGAAGTAATTGAACTAATAAAAGATAAAAGAAAAGTAATAAACTTACATTTTTTTGAACAAAATCTAGAAAAGCTACAAATGGATGATGAAGTTTATCTTTTCTTTAAAGAAAAAATGAAACCAGAGGAGTATCAAGGGTTAGTGATAAAACTTTTAATAGTTGGGTTTAAATTAGAAATTGGTGGGTGTTTAGAATGATGGAAATGGTTTATGAATACAAAATAGATACCTTGGAAGAGAGAGAACTAAAAGAAAAATATAGTAACTTAGTCAATGGAGCATTGAAGTAGTTAAAGGAATTAGAATATTCAGAAAAGAACATGAGAGAATATTTTGAGGAATTAGAGTTAAAGAAGATAGAAAGTATAAATTCAATTTTCTTTGCAGGATTAACAATAGTAACATTGGTTTTAGTTTTTATTTAGAATGGAGGTTAGAAAAGTGAAATTATATGAATTAGCGCAGGAAGATCAAAAATTAAATGAGCTTTTTTTATTAGCTATTGATGAAGAAACAGGAGAGATAAAAGATAGCAAAACATTGGAGGAGTTAGAAACAGAGCTAAAAAATGCTTTAACAGAAAAATCAGCTGGAATAATTAAAATCTTTAGAAATAAAGAGGCAGATCTAGAAACATTAGAAACAGAGATAGAAAGATTAACAGTTTTGAAAAAAAGAATGAAAAAGGATATAGAAAATTTTAAAGAATATATCAAATTCAATATGGAAAAAATGAGCCTAAAGAAAATAGAAACCAATTTAGGAAAATTATCCTTAAGAGAATCAACATCAACAGATGTATTTGATGAAGAATTAGTTCCTAAAGAGTTTATGAGGGAAAAAATAACTTATGAACCTGAGAAAGAAAAAATAAAAAAATCTCTTAAATCAGGAGAGGAAGTTCCAGGAGCAAGACTTATTATAAAAACAAGTCTTTCAATAAAGTAGGTGATGAGATGAAAATACTTTTTATAGATACAGAAACAGGTGGAGTGAATCCCCAAAAGTCAGCACTTATTCAGTTAAGTGGAATAGTAAGAATAGATAAAAAAGATGTAGAGGAGTTTAATTTTTTTATCAAACCATTTCCAGCAAGCGAGGTAGATAAGAAAGCATTAGAAGTTCAAGGAAGAACAATGGAAGAACTAGAAACAGAAAAATATAGATCTGAAGGAGAATCATATTTTTACTTTAAGAAAATATTGGACAAGTACATAAATAAGTATGACAGAGAAGATAAATTCATAGTAGCAGGTTACAATGTTAAGTTTGATATAGAGATGTTACAAGCATTTTTTAAAAGACAAAATGATAATTATCTTTTTAGTTATATAGGATCAACAACAATAGATCCATTACCTTGCATAGGAATGTTGCAACTTTGTGGCTTACTTCCAACTTTAGAAAATAATAAATTGGAAACTTGGTGTAATTATTTTGGAATTGATTTTCAGGCACACGACAGTTTAGAAGATATAAAAGCTACACAAAAATTAATTTTTAAGATAGCTAATTTAATAAGGAAGTGATGAAATGGCTCAAAAAGTTTTAATACTTGGAAGTAGTGGAAGTGGTAAATCTACATCATTGAGAAATTTAAATCCAAAAGAAACTTTTGTAATAAAGTGTGTAGAAAAACCACTACCATTTAAAGGATCTGAAAAAAATTATAATGTACAAGCAAAAAATGTTTTTACAGCTTCTAATCTTCTTAAAATAATGTGAGCATTAGATAAAATAAACTCTAATAAGGAAATTAAAACATTGGTAATAGATGATTTTAATTATATGTTAACCTTTGGATATAAGGACTCAGCAAAAGAAGTAGGTTTTTCTAAATTTGAGAGGTTAGCCTTTAATACAATAGATGTTTTACAAAAGATAGATGGCTTAAGAAAAGATTTAACTGTATATATTATGGCTCATACACAAAAAGATAGTGATGGAAAAATATCAATGAAAACAATAGGAAGATTTTTAGATGAAAAAGTGGTAATTGAAGGATTGTTTTCAATAGTTATTTTAACTCTTGGAAGTGAAAATGATTATAAGTTCACAGTTAATGGAACAGATCCAGCAAAAAGTCCTATGGGTATGTTTGCTGAAAATGATATAGACAATGATTTGACTTTAATAAACAAAGCAATAGATGAATATTTTAATTAAAAAAAGGAGTGATGTAATATGGCATTGTGGAATAGTAGTCAAGAAGATTTAATACAAAAAACAGGAAAGAAAACTAAGATAACAGAAAATGGGATCTATGAGGTGGAAATAAAAGAGGCATATATTTTAAATTCTACTAAGTCAAAAGCCCAAGCAATAACAATATCTTTTGAGAATGATGCAAACTACGGAAGAACAAATTTTTGGTTTTTAAAAGGTGATGGAAAAGAGAATAAATTTGCAACTAAGTCTTTAAATAGATTTTTATACCTTTGTAAATTAAAATCTGAGAATTTAAAACAAGAGACTAGAAAAGTAAAATTATTTGATGGAAAAGAAATAGAGAGAGTATTTTTACCAGATTTAGAAGGAAAGAAAATTGGATTGATATTAGAGGTTACAAAAGAAGGGGATAATATCAACTATGAGGTTAAAGATTTCTTTGATTTAAAAACTAGAAAAACATCAGATGAGATATTAAATAAAGTTGATGCTGATACTGTTGAATTTTTTAGAGAAAAATATGAAAAAGAAGCTATGAATACCCCTAAGCAAGACAATGATTTACCATATGATACAGATAAAAATATAACAACAGTTACAAGTTTAGATGATGATGAGTTTCCTTTTTAGGAAAGATTTGAGGAAGGTGGACAATGAGTAAATATGATAATTATAAACAGTATGGAAATGAATTAAGATTTAACTATTGTCCTATTTGTAAAAGAGAAAAAACAAATCCAGATTTTACTGTAAATATAACTACTGGAGAATATTATTGCCACTCTACTGGACAGGGTGGCAATATATCTGAAATAGAGGATTTTGACAGGAATCTTTTAAAGGATATAAAAGTAGTGGAAATTTCTAAAAAAGAAATAAAAGATTTTACAGAGTTTTTTAAATCTCAAATTCAAAATCATTTAGGTGATGACTGGATAGAATATTTGAAAAGCAGAGGGATAAGTTCAAAATATTTAAATACTTTTTGTAGAAAAGGGAAATATAATTCTATGATGATACCTATTCCAGATGAGAAAGGTAAAATCGTAAGTATTAAGTATAGAACCATTGATAAGAAATTATCATCAGAGCAGGGGAGTTTAACAAATTATTTTGTCAATTGGCATAATATAAAAGATAAATCCTACCTAATAATAGTAGAGGGAGAGATGGATCTTTTAAGTTGTATAGAAGCTGATTATTATAATGTTGTCTCTCTTCCATTTGGAGCTAAAAATGTTAAATGTGTGGATAATCAAATTTTATGGCTAGAAAAATTTGAAAAAATTATAATTGCTACTGATAATGATGAAAGTGGAATTGAGAGCAAGGAAAAAATAAAAAGTATTTTAAACTCTATTTCACATAAATTGTATGAGGTTGATTTTGGAGAATACAAAGATTTTAATGAAGTTTTACAAGGAGAGGGAGTTTTAAAAGTTAGAAATATTATTGAAACTGCCAAGAATATAGAAATTGATAGTAGTATCTTTTATGGAGAGAGGGGAAAGTTTTTATTTTTCAAATTTGCTGAATATCTAAAAAGCAAATACAAGATAGTAAAGATTGATAATGAACTTTACCAATATAATGGAAAAACTTATGAAAAAGGTGAGGAAATACAAAAGCTAATGATAAGGGAAATAGAAGAGCTATCTTCTAGGCAAAGAAAAGAGATACTAGAATATTTAAAATTGATAGCTCCAACAAAAACAAGGAGTGATAAAGGGTTGGTTGCTTTTAATAATGGGATTTATTCTATTTTGGAAGATAAATTATACCCCTTTAATCCTGATTTTGTAATTACTAATCAGATAAGTTGGGACTATAATTCAGATGCTTATAGTGAGCTTATGGATCACACTCTTAATAAATTTATTTGTAATGAGGAAGAGGCAAGAAGATTACTAGAGGAGATTATAGGATATATATTTTTCTCTAAAAATGAACTTGGAAAGGCATTTGTTATTGTAGGAGATAAAGCTAATGGGAAGAGTACCTTTTTAAAAATTTTATCTTACTTGATTGGAAAAAATAATATAAGTGCCTTAAATTTAGATGATATTACAAATTCAAGATTTAGATTATATCAAGTGGCTAACAAACTATTAAATATTGGTGATGATATAGGGAGCAGTTATATTCCAGAGAGTGAAAATTTTAGGAAATTAGTTACAGGAGATATTATTACGGCTGAACAAAAGGGGAAAGATCCTATTGAGTTTAATTGTTATGCTAAATTTATTTTTAGTGCTAATGAAATTCCTAAAATAAAAGATCCAACTGGAGCAACAGCAAGAAGAATAATTATAATTCCGTTTTTAAATAGTTTTACTCCGAATAATAAAGATTATGATCCTTATTTCCTAGATAAAATAAAAACTAAAGAATGTATGGAATATTTAATAAAGGTTGGAGTTAATGGTTTAAAAAGAGTTTTATTAAATAAAAAATTTAGTGAGACTCAAAGGACAAAAGATCTTTTAGATAAATTCAATAGAAATAATAATCCTTTATTAGAATTTGTTGATTATTTAGAGAATGATAGTATGAATCCAATGGAATTTAATTATATCATCAATAATTATCCTTGTTCAACAATTTTTGAAGGGAAAATAGATCTTGAGAATAAGGAAAACTCTATTACTGGATATAAAGAGTGGTCCTTAAAAAATGGTTATAAGGGAATATCCTTTAATACTTTTAAAGAAAATATATGTAAAAATTTTAATTTGGATATAAAAAGACTTAGAAAAGCAGGAAAACAAGAGAGATATTTTCAAAAAAAATAAATTTGTGCCAGTGTGTCGGCACAAGTGCCAATGATTTTTAAAAAGTGGCACACCTTAAATCAAGTAAATTTAAATGTTTAAAAGTATCTGTGCCAATGTGCCAGTAATTATATATATATAATATAATAATAAATAATATATTAATATATATAAAAAGGGTAAAGTAAATGAGTGAGTGTAACAAGAATTTGAAAAAAGCTGGCACACTGGCACACTTAATTATAAAATATTTAATTTAATTAAGTTATGTGAGTTTAGTTGCTGACACAAAAGACAAATCTGTGCCAGGAGGTATAAATATGGATTTACCAAAAGGAGCTTGTTTTAGAGAATTTTATTATAGAGGGTTATATTGTGAAACCTCTCAAGAACTTGAAGAATATATTAAGAAAAATAAATGGTATTTTGATCGAGTAAAACCAGAAATTCAAGAGCAATTTAGAAAAATATATAAGGATTTAAAGAGAAGAGAGGTGATGAAAGCTTATGGGGAAAAAGATAGATGTAAAAGAGATTATTAACAAGGAATTTTGGAATAAATATAATGAGAAATATAAGGTTATAAAATATTTATTCAAAGATAAGACTAATCATTGCTATGATATTCAATTTCTTTTAACTAAAAATATTCAAATGGCAACTCTTTTACAAATTAGGAATGGAACTTGTAGAGATTTAGTTGAAAGAAAAAAACAAAAAAGATTAAAAACTGAAATTAATTTGAGGGAAAGAAATAAACTAGTAGCAAAGTCAAAAAAGAGTTGTATTATTCCAGAGGATCTAAAAAATAGAAATGTTTTATCAATAGATCTCTCTTCTACATCAACAGGGATTGCTTATAGTAAGCAGGGAGAGATTGTGAGATGGAAGACTATAAAGTCAGATAAAGATGATTTTAGAGAAAGAGGATTGGAAATAGTTAGTAAAATTGTAGAAATATTAGAAAAAGGGAAAATAGATTTTATAATTTTAGAAGATGTATTTCTAGGGCTTAATTCTGATGTACTTTCTAAGCTAAGTGAAGTTAGAGGAATGCTGATGTATCATATAAAAAAATTAAAAATAGAATTTTTAATAGTTCCTCCTGTACTTTGGAAAAATAAGTTTGAAGGTGTCCCTCTCCATAGGGGAGAACAGAAAGAATTTATGATGAAGAAGTTTTTTGAATATACTGGTGTTCATCCAGATAGTGATGATGCAGCCGATGCTTATATGATGTTAAAAGCTTGTTTACAAAGGGGTGATAAAGATGTGGATTTGTAATGCTTGTGGTGGAGAATATACTTTAGTAAAACAAAAAACTAAATATAGAGTGTGTACTTTAGATAAGAATATAGAACCTAAAGAAGAAATAAAGAATGTTGAAGGACTAGAAACAGAATCTTATATGTGTAATTTTTGTGCTGATGAAGTCTATGATAGGGAAGAGCTAAAAGAAAAAGCAAAATGGATAGAGGGGTAAATAGGCAATGACTAAAAAACAATATTTAAAGCAGGGATATAGAATAAGACAAGAAATTAAAATACAGAATGATATTTTACTAGAATTAAGATCAAACTTGGATAATGTTAAAGGGATTGATTATTCAAAAGAAAAATTGGATGGTGGATTACTTCAAGATGATTCAAATGTGGTTGATAGAATAGACAAAATAATAGAAGTTGAAGAGATAATAAAAAAGAAAGTTGAGGAATTAAAAAAATTTCAAACTAATTTATATCTTGAAATTTTAAATTTAGAGAGTACTAATGAAAAATTATTACTTCAAGCAAGATATATTTTAAATGAAACTTGGGAAGAAATAGCAGAAAGAATGGGTTATTCTACAATGCATATTCATAGAATACATAAAAAAGCATTAGAAAATTTTAAAATGTTATAGAATGTTATATTTAAATAGTGATATAATATAAAATATAAAAATGACATCTATAAGGGACAGACATATCAGCTGTCTCTTTTTTATTTAGATATTTATTAATTTTGTGGTATAATATTTATATAAATATTATAAGAGGTGATGTTAATTGTTTGAAATAAGTATTATAGAAAGAACAAAACACTTTTTTAAAGAAGGTATAGAAATAATAAAAAACTCGGATATTTTAATAGAGGAAACACTAAAAAGTAAATATCCACTTATTGATATAATTTCTACTTTTAGAGATGAGTATTTAATAAGAAAGTTAATAAAATTTTTTAAAAATATTTCTAATCTTTCTCCCGAAGAAAAGAATAAAATCATAAAAAAATTGCAAAATGAGAATGTTGTAGAAAGAGTGATTATAGCTGTTGATAGAATTGATACAGAAGATAAAATAGATTATTATTTTAAATTAGTTAAAATGCTTTGTAATGAAGAAATTGATACTATTCTTTTTTATAGATGTTGTAAAATTTTAGAAAATTATAGTTATTATGATATTAATAGTTTTTCAAGAAAATCAAATTATTCAATTTCAAATGAAGAAGATATTTTAGCTTTTTCAATGGGTTTATTACAAAATAAACCACAAGGTGGTCTACGAAGTGATAATCGGGGTGGAATGTTAAGGCAACCAATATCTGTGTTAGGAATGAGTGAATTAGTTTTAAGCAAGGCTGGGGAAATATTTTTGAAATTAAATAATAGATAATATTATAGAGGATTAGTTAGTCTAATTCTCTTTTTTATTATTTAAAAATAGGGGGGGTGATAATAGTATGGCTTCATTATCTGAAAAGCAAAAAAGATTTATTGATTATTATGTAGAGTTAGGAGATGCAACACAAGCAGCTATAAAAGCAGGATACAGTAAAAAAACTGCTAAAGCTATTGGGTGTGAAAACTTAACTAAACCTAACTTAAAAAAATGTATTGATGAAAAATTGAAAAAATTAGAAGAAAAAAGAGTGGCTTCAGCTACTGAAGTGATGCAATTATTAACCTCAGCTATGAGAGGAGAACTTGATGAGGAAGTAGTAGTTGTAGAAAGTATTGGAGATTATTGTTCTGAGGCTAAAATAATAAAAAAGAAAATAGGTTTAAAAGATAGAATAAAAGCTGCTGAACTTATTGGTAAAAGACATAGATTATTTACTGATAAAGTTCAAGTAGAGGGAGTAGTTCCAGTAATGATAGTGGGAGAAGATGAGATCGAAGATTGAAAAAGTAAATCTACCTAAACTTATTGGAAAAGGCTATAAAGATTATTGGAACTTTACTGGAAGATACAGAGTATGTAAAGGATCAAGAGCTTCTAAAAAATCTAAGACAACAGCTTTAAATTTTATTTTTAGACTTATGAAATATCCTGGAGCTAATTTGCTTGTAGTCAGAAAAGTATTTAGAACTTTAAAAGATAGTGCTTATACAGATTTAAGATGGGCTATTAAACAATTACAAGTTGATGACTATTGGGATTATAAAGAAAGTCCTTTAGAACTTATTTATAAACCAACTGGACAAAAAATATTGTTCAGAGGATTAGATGAACCTATGAAATTAACTTCTATAACAGTTGATGTTGGAAGTTTGTGTTGGTGTTGGATAGAAGAATCATATGAGATAACAAAAGAATCAGATTTTAATATGTTAGATGAGTCTATAAGAGGACAAGTAAATGGAAATTTATTTAAACAGGTAACTTTAACACTTAACCCTTGGAATGAGGGACACTGGATAAAGAAAAGATTTTTTGATGCAGAACCTTGTGATGATATTCTAGCTAAAACTACCAATTATCTTTGTAATGAGTTCTTAGATGAATCCGATTTGAGATTATTTGAGAGAATGAAAAAAGAAAATCCAAAAAGATATAAAGTAGCTGGATTGGGAGAATGGGGAATATCTGAAGGACTTATATATGAAAATTGGGAAGAAAAAGAATTTGATTGGAGAGAGATTATTTTAAAAAGAAGAAATGTTCAAGCTGTATTTGGATTAGATTTTGGTTATACAAATGATCCAGCAGCTTTTTTTTGTGGAATAATAGATTTAGAACAAAAAGAACTTTATGTTTTTGATGAAATATATGAAAAAGCACTTCAAAATACAGCTATTTATCAAAAAATAGAATCTAAAGGTTTTAGAAAAGAAGTTATAACTGCTGATAGTGCAGAGCCTAAGAGTATAGATCATTTAAAGAGTTTAGGGATATACAGAATAAAAGGTTCTAAAAAAGGAAAAGATAGCATAAATGCAGGGATACAATTTATTCAAGATTTTAGAATTATTATTCATCCAAGATGTAATAATTTTATTACAGAAATAAGTAATTATTGCTGGGATAAGGATAAATTTGATAAAGTCATAAATAAACCTGTGGATGATTTTAATCATCTTATGGATGCTATGAGATATGCTTTAGAAGATTATATGCACAGTAGAGGTGCTAAAAGTATAAATAAATCAAAATTAAATATAAGATAGGGGGTGCAAAGTTGACATTACAAGATTATATAAAAAGATTTGATAGTTACAGGCTAAATGAACTGCCAAGGCTACAAAGATTATTTGATTATTATACAGGAAAACATAATATTTTAAATAAAAAGAATAGATTAGAGAATAAAGCAGATGCTAAAGTGGTAAGTGGATATGCAAGTTATATTACAACAATAGCAACTGCTTATTTTTTAGGAAAAAATATATCATACAAAGCTGAAGAAAATAATCAAGAGTTTGAAAAATTAAAAGAATATTTGGCAACAGAGGAAGAACAGAAATGTAATTTTGAACTTGCTCTTAATTGTAGTATCTTTGGAAAGGCTTATGAATTAATCTATATAGATGAGTTCCAGGAGCTAAAGCAAAAATGTTTAGATTCAAGAGATATTTTTGTTATCAGAGATAATACTATTGATAGAAATATAATAGGTGCTATAAGGTTTGATATAGAAGATATAACTATTAATGAAAAGAAAGTTACTTTAGAAGTTTATGATGATAAAACTGTTACTACTTATAGTTATACAGTAAATGACAGTTGGAGTGTAAAAGAATTATCTAAAGCAGGACAACCAATTAGTAAAAAGCTACATGGCTTTAATAAAGTTCCTATCATAGAATATCTTAACAATAAAGTTCAAAAGGGAGATTTTGAAAATGTTATTTCATATATAGATGCATATGATACAGCTGTATCAACATCAATAGATGATTTAACAGATTTTTCGGATGCATATTTAGTTATCGAGAATATGCAAGGAACAGAAGATGAAGATATAGAAAATATCAAAAAAGATAAAATTATTCTTACATCAGAAGATGGAAAAGTATACTGGCTTATCAAACAAGTAAACGATACTTATTCTCAAAATGTAAAAGATAGGATAAATGATGATATTCATAAATTTTCTTTTACTCCAGATATGGGAGATGAAAAATTTTCAGGAAATACTTCTGGAGTGGCTCTTGAATTTAAATTACTTCCTCTTGAGCAATTAGGATCTCAAAAAGAGATGTATTTTAAAGATAGTTTAAATAAAAGATTGCAAATTATGATTGAATATTTAAATTTAAATATTAAACCAAGAGAGTTGCAAAAGATATTTACTAGAAATCTTCCAAGAAATTTAAAAGAAATATCAGAGATTATGAAAAATTTAAAAGGACTTATTTCTGATGAAACTCTTATCTCTCTTTTTCCTAGTGTTGAAGATGCTAGAATTGAAATGGAAAAAATTAAAACAGAAGCAGAAGAAAATAATATCTACAATGATTATGGAATATTGAATAAAAATAAAGTAGATGATAAAGATGATAACAAAGAGTAAAGAATATTGGGAGAAGAGAGCTGAAAGGCAAGAAAAGAAAGTTCACAAAGAAGGGGATAAATTACTTAAAGAATTAGATAAAAATCTTATTAATGCAAGAAAAGGGATTCAAAAATCTATTAATGACCTTGTAGCAAGATATATGGATATAACAGAATTATCATATGCTGATGCTATAAAAAATTTAACTAGTTCAGAGTTTAAAGAGTGGAGAATGAGCCTTGAAGAATATATGGCAGAGATAAAGAAATTTAAAGGAATTGATGATGAAGTAGCTAATAGATTAAAAATAGAACTAGAAACCTTAGCTATGAAATCTAGAATTTCAAGATTAGATACTTTAAAGGTTCAAATAGATATGGAACTTAACAGAAAGGCTTGTACAGAACAAAAAGAGCTTAAAGGAACTTTAGAAAATGTATATAAAGATTCCTATAGAGATTTAAGACTAGATTTTGGAGTAGAAAGTTCAGTAGCTTATTTAGATAAAGATACTTTGTTTGATTTGATTAATTATCCTTGGAGTGGAACAGATTTTTCTAAAAGAATATGGGATAATAGATCAGCTCTTGGAAAGGTATTAAAAGAAGAAATTATTCAATCTTTTATTCAAGGAATATCAGTTAAAGAACTATCAAATAAGATAATGTCTAGAATGAATTCTGATAGGAAAAATACAGAAAGATTAGTTAGGACAGAACTTAATTATGCTCTTAATCAAGCTACTAAAAAAGGCTATAAGGATAGTGGAGTTAATGAGTATGAATATTTAGCTGAAATAGACAGTAGAACTTCTCCACAGTGTAGAGAATTAAATGGTAAAATTTTTAAATTAGAAGAAGCTAAGGTTGGAGTAAATTATCCCCCGATGCATCCTCATTGTAGAAGTACAACTATTCCAGTTATAGAGTATGAACAATTGAAAGAATCTGAAAAAAATGATACAATAAAGGTAGAAAACAAAAAAATAGAATCTACAATGGAAACACAAGATTATATTAATTATATGGGATTAATTAATAATAACTCCAATAAAGAAATAAAGGAATTATATTATAAATATTCCGATGAAGTATCAAGTATTAAAAGAAGTATTAATGGTGGAGCATATAATCCAACATTTAATACTATAGAATATTCATATTCAAAAGAAAAAAATATTTCTGATGGAGCTAATAAATATAGTATTTTAGCACATGAGTATGGACACTATTTTGATAAGAGAGAATTTTATAAAAATCTTACTTATAAAGAAGTGGATACATTAAATTCATATTTTGATTTTAGAAAACGTAAAATTTTTAAAGATACACCGAGTTCTAGTGATGAATTTTTAGGAGCTTTAATAAAGGATAAAAATAATTTTATAAAATTAAAACTTACTAAAGAGATAAAAGAAGACCTACTTTTTAGTAGTGCAAGTAGTGGAATTCAAGATGCTTTAGATGGAATGTTTGGAACATTTGATGCTTGTATTTTACCTTGGGGACATGGTGATGCTTATTATAATAGAAAATATACTAAAACAATAAAAGGATTAAAACTTGAAAAAGATTTAAAAGAGATTTATAAAAATTTAGGATTTACTGTTAAAAACCAAGCTCAAGTTAAAGAATTATGTAGAAGATACGAAACAGCTTCAGAGGTTTGGGCTAATATATGTAGTGCAGTAACTTGTGGCGGAAAAGAATTAGAGTATACGAAGAAATATTTGCCTAATATGTATGAAACATTTTTAAAAATAATTAAAGAAATAAAGTGAGGAGAAAAATGGAAAATAATTTAGAAGATTTATTAAAAAATAATGAATATGAAAGTCCGTTTGAATTTACTCATTATGGAGCAGGGTTTGGGAAAAGGTTTAAACATTCATTATATGATGAATATTTAGAAAAAGTTGATAGAGGACTATCCATAATTGATAACCAATTAACTGAAGAAGAGATTGAAGACGTGATAGAAACTTTAAAAGTATCATTGAAAAATGGAAAGGACTTCTATTCGAATGCAAAACCCTATATGAAAGAAAAAATGGAAGAATATAATAAGTTATTGGATGAAGAAACTTTATTCTAATTTATAACTAAGCACTTAGAGAAATGTAGGTGCTTTTTTAATACAAAAAAAATAAAAAAATTGACAAATTTGAAATTAGAAGTTATAATATGAATATGATATAGACTTCTTCACACCTCTGACATTGTCAAGTGGCCCATGTTGGAGTCGTTTTTTTATATAAGGAGAGTAAATGAACGTTAATGAAAATGTTATAAAATTTATTAGTTCTCAATTAAAAAAACCTACAACTTTTGATAAGCAAATAGAAATATTAAAAAATAGAAATTTAATTATTGAAAATGAAGATTTTGCTAAGAAAATTTTAAAAAGGATAAATTATTATTATATTACTGGATATTTATATAATTTTAAAGAAGTTGGAACAGACTGTTATATTGAAAACTTAACTTTTAATTATATTTATAGAATAATAAAATTTGATATGAGATTGAGAAGCATCTTTTTATATGCAATGGAGATGATAGAAAGAAATTTAAAAACAACAATAGCTTATCATTTTTCACATAATTATTCTGAAGGAAATATTTCTTATTTATATGATAGAGATTTTAATGATAAGAAGAAACATTCAACCTTTATCCAATATGTTAATAAAAATATAGAAAATAATGAAGATTTACCATTTATACAACATCATAAAGTAAATTATCAAGGATATTATCCTATATGGGTAGCTATAGAAGTTTTTACATTAGGAAACTTGGAAAATTTTTATTCATTACTAAATACTAAGGTTCAAAAGATTATAGCTAGGGAATATGGTTGTTCTAAAGCTCAAATGGAAAATTGGATAGAATCTGTAAGAAGATTTAGAAATATGTTAGCTCATGATACTAGATTATATAATTCAAGAGTAATATTTACACCTCTTAAGAAAAAAGAATGTAATATAACAACTAATAAAATATTTGACTATGTATTAGTTATGAAACATTTAATGCTTGATAAAGAGGAATGGGATAATAGAGTAATTTTAGATATAAAAAATATTTTTGAAGAATTTAAAACAGATATAGATATAAAATGTATAGGTTTTCCAGAAAATTGGGAAGAAATATTGAAAAATAATTAATTTTAACCTCAGAGTAAAATCTGAGGTTTTTTAATACAAAAATATAAGGAATGATAGTATGGAACACATAGAAAGAATGAGAAAAGAATTACAGGAATTAGAGCAAAAACTGAAAAAGCAACTGAATTTTTAGAGGAAGAAATTAAAATATATAATTTTACAGATGAAATTCAAAGAATAAAGTTAGCTAGTCAAATTGAGCATATGTTAAGTTATGCTTCAGTTTTAAAAGAAAGAATAGCTTATGATACAGAGAAAATCAACAAAAATAAATCTTAATAGAAAAAGGTGAAGTAAATATGTTAAATACTTATAATCATGCAAGATGGTACAAAATAGGGCAAGGAACTTATGCTAGTGGTGTTCCTTGTTCTTTTTTATATAGAACTAAAAAATAAAATTTTGTCGAACTGTGGACATTAAACAGAGGATATAACAGTCAAACAGGACTTAAAACAGGAGGAAACAATGAATAAAAGATTATTAAGTAGAGGTTTAAATATTCAAATTTTTGCTGAAGGAGATAAAACATTTACTCAAGAAGAAGTTGATAAAATGATCAATGATAGAATAGCAAGAGAGAGAAAGAAATTTGATACAGAAAAAAAGGAATTAGAGAGAAAGCATAATGAAAGTATCGAAGAGTATGAGGAAAGAATTAAAACTGCTAATATGACTGCCGAAGAAAAATATAAACATGAGCTTGAAAAAGTTAATCAAACTTTAGCAGAGAGAGAGGCAACTCTTAAAAAGATAAATACAGATAATATAAAGAAATCAGCTCTTTCTAAATATAAACTACCTGAAAAGTTTATAGATAGAATTTCAGGAGAGAATGAAGAAGATATAGAAAATTCTGTAAAATCTTTCCAAGAGGGAATAACTGAATACTTAAAATCACAAGCAGGTGGAACACCAAATAATATGAATGGTGGTTCTAAAGAAACAGGACAAAAAGATGTTGAATTAGATGCTTTTGATAAAGCATTTAATAATTATTAGTAAGGAGAGTGTTAAAATATGTCAATGAATTATACAGCAAAATTTGCAGATAAAATAGATGAGAGATTTGCACCAAGTACAATATCACATCATGCAACAAATGATGATTATGAATTTGTAGGAGCAAAAACAGTAAAGGTTACATCAATAAATGTTGGAACTAATGGAGATTATAATAGAAAAACTGGTTATGGAGAGGCACAAGAGCTTGGAAATACTATTCAAGAGCTTACTATGACACAAGATAGAAGTTTTAAAATAGTTTTAGATAAGATGGATGAAGAAGAAACAAAAATAAAAGCTGGAGAAGTTTTAGCAAGACAGAAGAGAGAAGTTACAGATCCAGAGGTTGAAAAGTATAGATTTGGAAAAATGTTAGATGCTGTTACAGCTACATCAACAAATAAAATTACTGGAGTAGCTGGAAAAGAATATGAAAACTTTTTAGATGCCAATGTAGCACTTGATGATGCTGATGTTCCAGAAGTTGGAAGAGTAGCATATGTTACACCAAATTTTTTAAAGAAACTTAAATTAAGTGATTCTTTTATAAAAGCATCTGACTTAGGGCAAAAAATATTAATCAAAGGACAAGTAGGAGAAATAGATGGAGTTCCTATTATAAAAGCAAAACAAGCTTGGATGGAAGATAACACATCTAGTGAAACTATAAAATATGATTGTCTAATAGCTCATAAATCAGCAACAGTAGCTCCTATTAAGCTTGCTGAATATAAAGTAATAACAGACTCAGAGCAATTTTCAGGTACTGTTTTCTTAGGTAGATATTACCATGATTGCTTTGTATTAAATAATAAGAAAAAAGGATTAGCTGGAGTAACTAGACCCTAGTCCTGCTCCAGAGGTTTTAAAAGCTGGAGCTAAGCCAAAGACTACTAATAAAAAAAAGTAGGTGTAAAAAATGAATGAAGAACTTATAAATTTAGTTTTAGATGCACTTAGAGAATTAACAGATATAGATGAGATAGAAATAAATAAAATTAGAATGGTTATTAGAATTCAAATTAGAAAGTGTCTTAATTATATGAATAGAAATGATTTTCCAGGAGAATTAGTTGAACCTTTGGCAGAAACAATTGCAATAGACTATATAAATGAAAATTCTAAAGAAGTCAAGTCTATTCAAGCAGGAGACACTAGAGTAGAATATAATTCCTCTACCATAGATAAGGAACTAAGCATTACTAATTTAAAAGGGCAATTAAGAAAATATAGAAGAGTAGGTGTAATAAAACATGGGACTATTAAAGAAAAATAAAAAAGATTTAGAAAAATTATATATAGATACTTTTTCAATATATAGAACCATAAACCAAGATGATGGATATGGTGGAATTGTAAAAAAAGAAACTTTAATATCTGAAAATAATCCTTGTAGGCTATCTCAAAAAACAATTTCTTCTACATCTGAAAATATAAATTTTACATCTACTCAAGAATTTAAATTATTTATACCAGTAAATATAGAAGTACTTCAAAATGATAAATTAGAAGTTTATAGAGGTTCTAGTAAATATACTGCTAGAGCCTCTTTTCCTTTTAAGTATTATGATGTATTACCTCATCAAGAAATAATTTTAAAAGAGGTGATAGAAAATGGAAATTGAAGGAATGGATAGTTGGATAAAGAAAATGGAAACAATGAAAAAAGAATTTCCTAAAGAAACTGAAAGATTTCTTATGAAAAAGGCTAACGAAGTAATAAGAGAAACTAAAAAACTTACTCCAGTAGATACAGGAACTCTTAGAAATTCTTGGCAAAGAGTTAATGGGGGAAGTTTTAGACAGATAATTTATAACAATACAACTTATGCATCACATCTTGAGTGGGGGCATAGAATTGTAAGAGGTAAAAAGACAATAGGATTTTCTGGAGGAAGATATATGTTACATAAAGGTATAAATAGAGTTAAGGTTAGTTTTTATAGAGATTTAAGAGTTCTTTATAAAAATTTAATTGAAAGCAGGTGATAAAAATTAAATATTTAGATATTAGAAGATCTTTAACTTCTGTTATATCTAAGCTAGGAATTGATATTTTTTATGAGAATATAACAGAGATAAATAGACCTTGCTTTTATATAGAATTAGTAGATTACTTAAAAGAATTTGATAGCAATTATAGAGAGTTAAAGCAACTAGATTTTGATATTATTTACTTTCCAAGAGATAAAGAAGGAAATAATTCAGAAACAATAGAAGCTTTGGAAGAACTGGACAATAATTTTGAAGTAGAGGGGAATAAAATCCTTGTAGTTACTAATAAGCAAGGAGAAAAAAGATTTTTATTAATAAAAGATGTAAGAATGCATATAGTTGATAATAGAGGGCATTATGAATTTTCTATTGATTTATATGATGGATATGGAAAACCTATTGATTATGAATTAATGCAGGAATTACATTTAAATTTTAACAAGGAGGAGAAATAATAATGGGAGTAGGACAGATAAAACCAACACCAGAACTTTCTGTTATTTTTAAGACTTTAGCAACAACAGCTATTCAAAGAAGTGCTTTAGGGATATTATGTATAATTCTTAAAGATAAAACTCAAACAGAAAAAATAGTAAAAATTAAAACAATAGATGATTTGGATAAAAGTAAATGGGAAGCTAAATCTTTAAATCTGATTAAACTTGCAATGCAAACATATAGCCCTAACAAAATTATAGTAAGAGTACAAGGAGCATCGGAGCAAATGGCTGATTGCTTAAAAGATATAAAAAATAGAAAAATAAATTGGCTAGCTTGTCCAACAGCAACTACAGAAGAAGATACAATAGTTGTAACTTGGATAAAACAAGTATTTGGAACATCTGTAATTGATAAAACAATTAAATATGTTTCAGCAAATGCTAATAATTCTGATCATATCGCTATTGTGGAACTTGCTAATAAAGGAACTTATAAATCTAAATTAGGGGACTTCACAGCTCAAGAGTATACAGTAGCTATTGCAGGAATGCTTTGTGGACTTCCTTTAAATAGAAGTGCAGATAATCTTATTATGCAGGATTTAAAAGAGGTTGAAGAAGTAGAACCTAAACTTGGTAAATTTTCTCTATATAATGATGATGAAACAGTTAGGGTTAATATGGCAGTAAATTCTAAAACAACTTTTGACAGTACTTGGAAACAAGATACTAGATTTATTAAAATCGTTGAGGGAATGTGTCTTGTTAGTGATGATATAAAAGATACATTCAAAAAATATTGGCAAGGAACTTACATTAATGATTATGACTATAAAATGAATTTTTGTTCAAATGTAAATAAAGTTTATTTTAAAGAACTTCAACCAAATGTATTAAATGCTGATTACAACAATAGAATTATGATTGATATTGAAGCTCAAAAGAAAGCAATAATTTTAGATGGAAGATTTGATCCAGCTGATATGAGTGAGCTAGAAATATTAAAATTTGGAACAGGAGCAGATGTTTATCTTGCTGGAGATGTTATGTTTGCTAATACAATGGTTAATTTAAGCCTTGTGATTACTATGTAGGAGGTGTAATTTGTAAATGGCAACACAAGAAATATTAAGAGGAAATCAAACTATTTCAGGAGCTTTTGGAACTCTTTGGGTAGATAATGAAAAAGTAATGGAAGTAAAGAAATTTGAAGCAAAGGTTATTGCAAATAGAGTAGATGTTCAATTAGGATTATCAGTGGATAGCAAGATAGTCGGACTAAAAGGGGAAGGTAGTTTTGAAGTAACAAAAGTTTATTCTAGGGCTAAAAAGATATTTGAAGCTTGGAAAAAAGGTGAAGACAAAAGATCAAGATTTGTTTCTAAACTATCAGATCCAGATAGCCCAGGAAAACAAGAAGAAAGAATATCGTATGATAATGTTTGGTTTAATGAACTTTCTTTGGCAGCTTTTACAAGAGGGGAAGTAGTAGGAGAAACATTTCCGTTTGGGTTTACCCCTGAGGATGCTGAATTTGAAAATGAAATTAAATAGGAGGAAAAAATGGCAGTAGTAACAGTAAAAAAACTTTTAGAAAAATCTAAAGAATGGGAAGAAAATTTAAATAAGGTTATTAATATAACTGTTGAAAGACTAGAGGGAGATATTAAAGTAAAAAAATTATCAAAAGTTGAATATCTTGATATACTTCAATCAAAGTCAAAAGATAAAGATTCTGAAACAATATATAATTGTTGTATAGAGCCTAATTTATCATCTGATGAAATATTAAATGCTTTTGATTGCAAAGATGATCCAGAGTCAATAGTAGATAAAATTTTTACTCATGCTGAAAAAACACAATTAGTAAAAATAATATTAAAGGAAAGTGGAATTTCAGGAGAAAATATAGTAACAAAGATAGCAGATGATATAAAAAACTAATTAGTAAAAACTGGATAGCATTTACCTATTCAGAATATATAAAATTAGGATGGAAACTTAGAGAACTAGAGGAACTATCAATAGAAGAACTTATATTTTTATATACTTCTCTTGACAAATAGCATCTTGTATAGGATAATCTTTAATATAAGATATTATTTAAGGGAGAGGGTTTATATGAAAAAAATATCTATTTTAATATTATCACTAATAATCTTTAGTGCAACACTCTCTGAGATGAGAGATAAATTAGGGATAAAGTATGCCTATCAGTGCATGACTTGTGATAAATTTCTAAAAACTGTATGTTCATCTCATAAAAAAGATTGTTTTAAAATTCATTTATTAGATGATACTGATGTATTATTAGAAGAATTTAAAAAAAATGAGCCTAGAGCATTACATAATTATAATGATAGAAAAAATATTTTTTTTATAAAAGGGACTATAAAATCTCTTGATTCTGGAGCCTTTGATGATAAATATATTATTGTTTTGGAAAATGGAACTTATATTTATATCAATGAAGGGGAACAAGAAAAATACTTTGAACTAAATAAAGGAGATTCAGTTTTTGTTTATGCTGATTCCCCGACTATGTCTTTTGGAGAGTTAACTTTTAAAAATGGACATATTTTCAATAATGATTCATATAAGTATTTAGATGAAATACTTGAGAATATTAATATATAAAATTATTAAGCACTTAGTTACAGCTGAGTGCTTTTTTATTGCAAAAAAATATGGAGGTGAAAATGGCAGACTATGTATTAAGTGCTAACTTAGAATTAAATGATAAATTTACTTATAAAATAGAAGGTGCTACCAAAAGTAGTAAAAGTTTTAAGGGTATTTTTAGAAATGTTGCTGATAGTATTATAAAACAATCAAGTAAAATAGAAAGTGCTTTTTCTAAAGTTAGTACAGGAATTTCTAAAGTAAACTCAACAGCTCTTAAAGTTGGTAGTGTGATAGCTGGTTCTTTGACAGCTGCTGGAGCTGGTATAGGAGCTTTTGCTATAAAAGGGGCAGCTGATATGGAAAAATACAGAAATGTATTAGAAACTGTATTAAAAGATGAAGAAGAAGCTTCAAAGACAATGAGTTTTGCTAATAAATTTGCTAATGTAACACCTTTCCAAAATCAAGAGGTAATAGAGGGAGTTGTTAAATTAAAATCTTATGGCTTTGATAAAGAAGATATTGGTTATATAGGAGATATGGCAGCTGCTATGGGTAAACCTTTAATGCAGGCAGTAGAAGCAATTGCAGATGCTAAAACTGGAGAATTAGAAAGATTAAAAGAATTTGGAATAACTAAAGATATGATAGATGAATACTCTAGAAAGATAGGAAACACAAGTATATTTAATGCTAAAGGACAAATTAAAGATTTTGAGGCTTTGAGAATTATTTTAAAATCTATGATAAATGATAAGCTTGGTGGAGCAATGGAAAAACAATCTAAAACTTTTTATGGAGCTATTTCAACTACTATAGGAACTATGAAAAGTACTATTATTCAAATAGCAGGAATAGGAACTGATGGAAAGACTGTAGTAGGTAGTATGTTTGATTATATTAGAAAAAAAGCAGTAGGTTTATCAGATAGATTAGTAAAAATGCAAGAAGACGGGACAATAGATAGATGGGCTAAAAAAATAGGAGAAGAATTTTCTAAATTAGCTCCTAAAATAGAAGAAGCATGGAATAGTTTTAAAAATAACTGGAATATGGATGACACAAAAAATTTATTTTCAGGAATGGCAACTACATTAAGTTTAGTAGGAAAAGCATTTGGAGTTATGGGAAAGCTTTCAACAGATTTTTTTAAAGATTTAGAAAGAAATGGAAAGATAGCAATAGGAGTATTAGCAGGAGTTAATTTTATGCAATTAGCTATAAGAGCTAGTTTAGGAGACCCAACAGCTATTGCTGGATTAGGAGTTATGGCAAGTATTGGTGGAGCTTGGGCAGGAAAGAAAACTTTTGATTGGGTTCAAAGTTTAAAAGAAAAAACAGGAGTTACTATTTCTGATATGTCTTTAGCAAACGATTTAGGTTATATTCCTGATGAAATGCAAGAAGAAATAGATATCAAAAGAGGAAAGTATGATACTTCTAAATTGCATAATAGTGTTTTTAGAAATGAATATACAGATCCTTATAAAAATATTTTAGATTATTCTTTTTCAAATTCTAAAAATAATTTTAATTTGAATGATGGTATTAATAAGCAAACAAATATAAATAATAATCTTGAAAACTCTGATAAATCTTCTTCTAATAAATATGATATAAAATTTTCTCCAGTATACAATATTTCAGGTAATTTAAATAAGGAAGAAATAAAAGAGGTTTCTTATGAGACTTTTGAAAAAATAATAAAAGAATTAAAACTAATTGAATTAGGTGAGAGATGATGAAACCGACATATATTTTAGCTAATGGTTTAGTTCCATTTATTTTTGTAGTTCCACCATTAGATTTAACAATAACTACATCTCAGAAAATAGAAAAAATAGATATTATATCTTTTGGAGAAAAAATAAAGTTAGGAGAAAAGAATGTCGATATTATATCATTTTCAACTTTTCTTCCCTCGATAAAAAGTCCTTTTTATTCATTAAAAAATCCGTTGATTCCTATATCAGCAATAGAATTATTAAAAAAATGGAAAACAGAAAAAAGGACATTAAATTTTATAATTCCAGAATATTTAATTTTCTATAAGTGTAAAATAACTAAAATAGAGTATCCTATTAAAGAAAGAACAGGGGATATAGATATTAGCATTTCATTGAGTGAAGATAGGCTATTAAAAAAAGAACCTAATTTATTAACTGGTTTGATTGAAAGGATTTAATATGATAATAGAGAATAATGGAATTAAATATCAAAATTGTTTTCAAAAGATTGAGTGGAGTGGTGGAATAAATGGTACTTTTAGAAAACTTCAATTTGAGTGTGAAGATGATAAAAAATTTAAAGTAGGTGATAAGATTTCTTTTAGACTTACTAATACAAAAGAGATATTTAAAGGAACTGTTTATTCTGTGGATAAAACAGCAAGTACTTCTATAATAAATGTTACAGCCATAGATGACGGATTTTATTTAAATAAAAATCATTTTGTGAAAAATTATTATAATAAAACTCCTAGTGAAATAGTCAAAGAAATTTGTGGAGAATTAAAATTAAAAATAGGGAGATTACCAATTGATAAAGTAAAATGTATTTTTCCAGCAATTGATAGAACTGGTTATGAGATTCTTTTAATGGCTTATACAATTCAACATAATAAGGATAAGAAAAATTATTCGATAGCTTGTAATAATGGGAAGATAGAAGTTCTAGATGAAAATGTTTTACTGGAAACAGAGTTAAATAGTTATAGTAATATAAGAGACTTAAATTTTAGAACGAGTTTAGAAAAAATGGTTAATCAAATTATAATTTATAAAACGGATAATAAAAACATCCAAATATTAGATAAAGTTTCTAATGAAGAAAATAAAAATAAATACGGATTATTTCAAGATGTTTTGCAGTATAACAATGATTTAAATAATATTCTTAATGCTAGAGATATGTTAACTGGTTTAAAAGAAAAAGCAACTGTAACAGTTGATGGGAATGTGGATTTACAATCTGGATATACTGTTGCAGTTAAAGAGGAAAAAACAGGACTTTATGGAATGTTTTTAATAGCTGAAGATACACATACTTGGATAAATGGAGATTATCAAACTAGATTAGAACTATCTTTTGAAAGTACAATGGATAAAATAGCTTTAGAAAAAGAAAGAATAAAAAGAGAAAAACAAGAAACAAACTATATATTTACAGATAAAGAAATGCAAGCAAAATATAAAAAGATGATTGAAAGGGGATAGTATGAGTGTAGAAAGAGATTTGATGGAAATTATTAAAAAAAATAATAAAGGACATCCAATAACATTAATAGCAAAAGTAGAAACTCCACCACCTAATTTAACCATTAAATATGCAGAGCAGACAATCCCAAGTGAACAGATATATTGTTCAAATTACTTGCTACCTCATTATCATAGAGAGTATAAGATAGATGGAGTAATAGATAATATAGACTTAAATATATCAGATTATTCTTTTAATAATGTTACTAATACCGAGGTTGCTGCTAATCATAATCATCCTATAAAAAATTTAAAAGGAAGTGGCAAGTTAAAAGGAAATGGATCTTATCAATCACATAAAGATTTATGGTTTGAAGATACATTAAAAGCAGGGGATGAAGTTCTTGTAAATATTGTTGGAGTTAACTGGGTAATTGTTAGTAAAATAACTAAGATGCCAAGTGGAGCACAATAGAGGGGGTATAATATGCCTGGATTTGAAATATTTACTGAAACTCAAGAAGAAGTTAAAGAAATTGAGGTGCCTATTTTTAAAGAAATAGCAATTGATTTTACAAATGGAGAGCCTATTATAAAAGATAATGATTTTTTAATAGTTGAAAAAACAGAAGCTTTAAAAGTATGGATATGGAAAACTTTAAAAACTGAAAGAAAGAAGTATTTGATTTATTCTGATAACTATGGAAATGATTTAATAGAAAATATAGGACAAATTTATGATAAAACAACCAAAGATGCTTTAATGATAAATGAAATAAGAGAATGTTTATTAGTTAATCCATATATATTAAATGCCTATAATTTTAATATAAAAACTAAAGAAGAGGGGAGACATCCAATTATAAGTTTTAATATAGACACAATATATGGAACAACTGAAAGTGAGGTGAACGCAAATATATGGAGCCTATAGTTAAACTTAATCTACCTGAAGAATATCAAATAAAAAATGATATTTTAAATAATTTACAGTATGAAATAAGCAAAATAGAGGGTGGATATGCAAATGATGCTGCATCAGCTCATGCTAAAAAATTAAAAGAAATTTATGATAAACTAGAAGAAATTTTTCCAGAATTATTTCCTTGGAGTTGTACAAAAGAGCCTTATCTCTCTATGCATTTAAAAACCTTTGGACTTACTAGAAGAAAAGCGGTAAAATCTAAGGGAAAAGTTACTATTACAGGAAAAATAGGAGCTATCTTAAATGTAGGAATAATAGTTTTGTCAAGGCTTGGAGTTAAGTATAAAACAATTGAAAGTGGTATTGTGGGGAGTGATGGAACAGTTGAAGTATCTATTGAATGTCTAGAACCAGGGACTATTGGAAACTGTGGGATTGGTGATATAACAAGTTTTGAAATAGCTAATGTAGATATTTATACTGTAACTAATAAAGAAAAAATTGAAAATGGAGCAGATATTGAAACAGTAGAAATAGCAAAAGAGAGAATGCATGAAAAAGCAAGTATGCCTGCTCATTCTGGAAATAAAAATAATTATATTCTTTGGGCAAAATCTGTTGGTGGAGTTGGAAAAGTTAAAGTTTGGGGGGCAGGAGAAAAAGATGGAGTTAATGCTGGGCAAGTTGAGGTGAGAATATCAGATTATGCTAATGGTGTAGCTTCAACAGAACTTATAAGAGATGTTCAAAACTATATAAATACAGTTAAAATAATTAATGCTGATGTAAAAGTTAAATCTTTTGATGCAAAAAATATTAATATTACTGGGCAAATAAAACATTCATCAAATGTAACACTTCAAAATATAAAAAATGATTTTACGAGACTTTTAAAACAAAAATTAACAGAGGAAAACTTTATTTTAGATGGAATATTATCAATTTTTAAAGTAGCTAATTTGTTATTTCAGGTTGAAGGGGTAATAGATTATCAAAATTTTACTTTAAATGGAGCAACAGCCTCGGTACAGTTAGCAGATGAAGAGGTATCATTTATCCAGGGGGTGAGTTTCACTGAATGGATATGATAAAAATGATAGGGAAAGCAGCTAGAAATAGTTATCTGGTTGCTTTTTTTAATGCTCTAAAAAAAGAAGATTCAAAATTAGAATTATCAGTTGATGAATTGATTAACTATGCTATTCCTATAATATTTAATGAAAAAACAATTCCTGTATGGGAAAAATGGTTAAATTTATCAGAAGCTATAAATTGGACTATAGAAGATAGAAGAGAGAGAATAATTTATACAATTAATTCAAATCAGAGTTGTACAGAGCAATTTCTAAAGGATCAAGCTAATATTTTTACTAATGGAAAAATAAGTATTGATCAGCAATTTGAATTATATAATTTTATAATTCAATTCACAAGTGTAATAGGAGTTCCACCAAATCTGGATAATTTTAGGCAAATGGTTAATATAAATAAGCCTGCTCATCTTACTTTTGATGTTAAATTTAGATATAGAATTTGGAGAGAATTAGAACCATTTACATGGGAGCAATTAGAAAAATATACTTGGGAAGAATTATATAGCAAGCCAATTTTAAATAAAAGAGGTGAAAATTAATGAAAGTTACAAAAAATTTAAAAATGAATCTTCCTGAACGAAATGATAGTGTAAGGGTTTTAGAAAATATAACAGAAAACTTTGAAAAAATAGATGAAAGTTTTGAAATAGCCACTACCCAAGTAATGATTGCTCTTGTAGAGAAATATAAAGCTTAGGAGGAAATTATGAGTAATTTTAGAGAAAATTTGAATGCTTTAAGAGAGATTTCAGAACCTAAAAAAACAAAATTAATATTAGAAAAAATTACAGGTAAAAAATTAGTAGACTATGAGGGCATTGATGCCCTTGTAGGTGCTTTAATGAGATATTACAATGAAGAATTAAAGAAGAATGTATCTAAAACTGGGGATACTATGATTGGTAATTTAAAAATTTCAAAACTTGAGCATCCAGAATTAGTATTGGAATATACTAATTATTATAAAAATCCTAGAATCAAATTTAAAGATTATAGTCTAGATTCTTTGGTGATAGAAGGTACAGTTTCTGAAAAGGATACACTTACAATTTATTCAGAAGGTCTTGAAAAAGTTAAATTCCCTAAATTGCAGGTGAAAAAAATAGAACAAGGAGTTGAGAAATTCAGTGAGATATTAAATGAAACTCAGATATATCAAAGATTTGCTGGAAGTGAGGCATGGTATATACAAGATAGTGGAACAAAAGAGGCAGGAAAGGAGTATATAGATAAAACTACTGGTGAACCATACTATTGTATTGAAACAAATAACGATACTGTTCCAATAAAAGAAAAGTATATTTTATCCACATTAAAAGGAATAATGGACAGAGATGTAAATGAAATAAATGTCGTTTATGACGCCTTCACATCTGATACGTATCCGAATGGCTTTAGTGCAGTTGGAAATTATACTATCAACTTAAAAAAGGGATATAAGTTTATATGTGTTTATATTGGTAATCGCGCTAATCCTAATGAGGGATTGAGGTCATTATTAATACCATATAAATATAAAAATAATAATTATGTTGATTATGGTATGGATACTCCAGCAAGTGAAAGAGTTACTTTTAAATTCACATCAGACATAAATCTTCAAATAGAGTTCCATAAGATTGATGGGATTTCTCAAACCGACATAGTTAGAATAATACAGTTTTAAGGAGGAGAAATATGTGGCTACATTATAGAAATATCCAATATTTAGAAGCATCTGCTAGACCAGATGATGTAAATGAAAAAATATTAAATGGAGATTATTTAGATAAATCTCAAGAAGATTTTATAATGCCTAATCAAGATAAAATGATGAAATATATATTTTCTGACTGGCAAAAAGGGGATATTTTAGTAATAGCAGATAGTCCTTTACAATATCCTAAAAAGCAAGGAAATATTCTTGTAGAGATGACAAGAGAAGAAATTTGCCAAAGTGGAGATTTATCAGTGTTATTTGAAGGAGAATATTTTGAAGATGGCAAAATCATCAAAGTAGAATATAATCAAGAGTTAGGTTTTTTAAAACAAACTTGGAATAGAGAGCTAAAAGAATGGATAGAAGGGGCAACAGACATAGAAAAGGTACAAGCTCAAATAAATGAATATTCAGAGTTAGATACTCCATCAACATTAAAAGAAATGGGAACAGAATTAGCTAATGAATGTATGGATATGTTAATACAACTTAGAAATATGGCATACACATTAGGAAATCCAGCAACAATAGAAGATAGAGATTTACTTGTTCTACCTAAACCAAGTGAAAAACTAAAACAATTTAAAAATAAATACAATTTAATAAAATAAAAGGAGTGATGTCATATGTTAAGAGATATAAAAGAAATATTAAAAAATGTAAGAGAAATAAAAGAGTTGCTAGTTGGAAATGAAGAAATGACAGATATAGAAAAACAATATAAAGAATACAGATACTTTGCTGATGTTAGAGGACAAAAATTACTAGCTGAAAGAGGATTACTTGATGAATATAATGCATTCATGAATGAATGTGAGGAAGTTCTTTTTGAAGATACAAGAGAGTTAGTACTACCTAAACCAAGTAAAGAATTAGAAGCTTTCAAAAATAAGTTTAAGAAATTCTTCTAAAAAGACAGATTTAAAATGGTAATTAGCCTAGGTTATATAACTAATCTAGGCTTAATTACAAACTGTAAAAAATAATTTTTGGAGGTAAAAATGAAAAGTAAGTACTTTAAAATTCAAGAATTGGTTTCTAAAAAAGTTTATGAAAAATATGGAGAAACTTCTTGGATTTTTATTGATGAAAAATTAATAAAAGTTCTTGATTTAATAAGAGAACATTTTGGGAAACCTATAACAGTAAACAACTGGGTATGGGGAGGAGAACTTCATCAAAGAGGGTTAAGAGCGAATAAAGATGAATTAGTAGAAAATAAAAAAGATTATTATATTAGTCAGCACTGTCTAGGAAAAGCCGTTGACTTTAATATAAAAGGTCTCTCTGCTCAAGAAGTTTATGATGAGATACTAAAAAATAAAGATAAGTTCTATTTAATATCCCGTGTTGAAAATATAAAGGATACTCCAACATGGGTACATATAGACGTTGCTAACATAGACGGATTTAAAATATTTAATGCTTAGGAGGTAAAAGAGTATGAGAAGTGTAGTTATTAAATTTTTAAAGTTTTTTATAATAAAGTATTTTGGGACAGCGACAATAGAAAAGATAGTAATAATAGGTTTAAGAGAATTAGTAAAAAGGACAGACAGCAAGGTAGACGACCAGATATTTCATGCAGTATTTCATAATACTAAGGAATATTCAGAATGTACTGAATGTCATAAGTAGGTGAAGTAATGACAGAAAACTTAGAACTATACTTGAAAATAATTACAACAGTCGGAGGTATTTTTGTTGCTTATCACAAATTTATTATGTCTGAACTTAATAAAAAAATGGATAGAGATGATTGTGCGAGGCAACAAGAAATACTTGCAGAAAAAAGAAATAATTTAGAAATACTAATCACAGAAAGGACAAAAACGATTTTTGAGCAGCAAAAAGAAATTAAAGAAGATTTGAGGATCATTAAAGAAAAAATAGTTCAAAATTAAAAAGAAAAACTCTTGAAAGAGAGTAAATTTTCAAGAGTTTCTTAGTATATCACATTTTAAAAGTTGCAACCACAAAATTCAATATAATTCTTTTAAATTAAAAGAGTAATATCTAAGTATGATTTTTTGTATAAAAAAAATTATTTTTTTCTAAAAATGGTTGCAAAATGGTTGCAAAAAATCAAAAAACACATAAAAATATAAAATTTTGATATTTTTAAATGCTGTAAATATCAAATAAAGCAAAAAAACAAAATTTAAAAAAATGTCTGTTTTGCCGTAGAGGAGTGGACAACTAAGATTGTTTAAGTTAGATATTTAAATAATTTAGAATAAAATTATAACTTTAGTGGTTGCAAATTGGTTGCATTTTATTTTTTATAAAAAATATTTAAAAATAAATTTTATTAATAGGAGCTACTGCAAATTGATGATTTTTTATTATTAATTTGCTCGGCTCTTTTTATTTTAGACAAAAAATAGAAACCATTTCTATGATTTCTAAAAATTTTATAATTTTATTTATCTTTATATAGCACAAAAAAGGTGATTTAAATTAAATATAGATATATTGTATTAGAAATTTTTAAAAATTTTAAGTGCTTTATACCTTTTTTATTTTAAAAGAAAAGTGCTGAGAAAAAATTCTTTTCAGCACTTTTGGATGTATAAACAGTTAAAAATGCAACAATTATTTTTTTATAAAAATAAATTTTTTAGTAATAAAATATAATAAAAAAGTAATTTAAAATCAAGATATATATTTTTTAATTACAT
>JAHHTB010000039.1 GCA_020024855.1 Fusobacterium sp. | reverse complement strand
GATTTATGTTTATTTTATAAAAAGAAAAACAAATTTTTTTATAATCTATGTTTATAATAAAGATAGAACATAACAAAGTAAAAAATATGAGCAAGGATATCAATTGTTTAATAATTAAACAAAAAAATATATAAATATTACAAAAAATAAAAATGTTATAAAACTTTACATATTTTACTATTAAAAAGTTGAAATATTTTTCTAAATGTGTTATTCTAAGATTATAAAGACAAATAAATAATCGCTTATATAATAGTCGTAATATGGACGACAAGTTTCTACCTGCAAACCTTAAATTAGCAGACTATAAGCATCAAAGATATAACTTAGAAAATTATAATTTATTCTATTTATTAAAAATAATTGAATTGTACTTTGTTGTACCGATGTTGCTTCAGAAAAATTGGGTTAATTTTTCGTTCTTTATAATTTATGTATAATGAGGAGACAGAGAGACAATGTGTTTTATTTTTAAAATAAATAAAAAGACACTAAGCAACAAGTTTGATGAAAAAAAGTTAATTGGGTTAATTAATAATATAAAAGAAAATTTTGTAAGGAATAATTGTGCACACTACAAGTGTGTAGATAGAGCAGAGCTATCTACACAGGTGTAGTGTGCTTTTTATTTATAAAATTAAAGCAAGGGAAATAATAAATTTTTGGAGGGATAAATGGTAAGAGTCGGAGTTATTATGGGAAGTAGATCAGATCTTCCTACAATGGAAAATGCTATTGAAATGTTAAAAAAATTTGGGATTGAATATGAAGTAAAAATTGTGTCAGCTCACAGAACACCTGAACTTATGTTTGAATATGCAAAATCAGCAAAAGAAAGAGGAATTAAAGTGATAATAGCAGGAGCAGGAGGAGCAGCTCATCTTCCTGGAATGGTGTCAAGTCTTACATCACTTCCTGTAATAGGAGTTCCTGTTCAATCAAAAGCTCTAAGTGGACTTGATTCACTTTTATCAATAGTTCAAATGCCAGGTGGAATTCCTGTTGGAACAGTAGCAATAGGAAATTCAGGAGCTAAAAATGCAGGAATACTTGCAAGTGAGATAATAGCTTTAATGGATGAAGAAGTAGCTGAAAAGATTGAAAAATTTAGAAAAGAACAAAGAGATGAAGTATTAAAAACAAGTGAGGTTGAGGCATAATGCTTATAGAAAAGGGAGAGTGTATAGCAGTTCTTGGCGGAGGACAGCTTGGAAAAATGCTTTGTGAAAGTGCAAAAAGACAAGGTTATAAAACAATGGTTCTTGAGCCTTTAAAATCAGCTTGTGCAGCTTTAGAAGCAGATATGCATTTAATAAAGCCTTATGATGATAAAGAAAGTCTTATATATATTGCTAAAAATTCAAGTGTAATAACTTATGAATTTGAAAATGTATCTTCAGAAGCAATAGATATATTAGAAGAAAATGGTGGATATATTCCTCAAGGAAAAAGACCATTATATATAAGTCAACATAGATTTAGAGAAAAAAGTAGTATAAATAATCTTGGAATAAAAACAGCAGAATTTAGACAAGTGTTTGATAAAGAAAGTTTTGAAAAAGCAATAAAAGAAATTGGTTATCCATCAATATTAAAAACTTCTATGGGAGGATATGATGGAAAAGGACAATGGGTTTTAAGAAGTGAAGATGATTTAAAAAAAGTATCTGAAATATTAGAAGAGAGAGAATATATTTTAGAAAAGATGGTAGATTTTAAGTGTGAACTTTCATGTATAGCAGTTAAAAGTACTGATGGTTCAATAGGTGTTTTTCCAGTTGTTGAAAATATTCATAAAAATGGAATACTTCATATAACAATAGCTCCAGCAAGAATAGAAAAAGAGGTTCAAGAAAGAGTAAAAGAAATTACTAAAAAAATAATAAAAGGTTTAGATTTTGTAGGACCTCTAGCAATAGAATATTTCTATGGAAAAGATGGAGAAATATATGTAAATGAGATGGCACCAAGACCACATAATAGTGCTCACTATACAATGGACGGTTGTGATAAATCACAATTTGATTTACAAATAGAAGGACTATGTGGAAAACATTTAGAAGATCCAAAACTTATAAAAAATAGTGTAATGCTTAATATATTAGGTCAAGATGTTGAAAGAATAGAAAAAGCAGAACTTAAAGAAAATGAAAAGCTTTATATGTATGGTAAGGGAGAAGCTAAAAAAGATAGAAAGATGGGACATCTTAATTTAGTAGGTGAAGATTTAGAAAATCTTATAAAAAGGGCAGAGGAACTTGCCAAATAAAATAGGAAATAATAAAAATTAAAATATTGAAAATTTAATAATTATGGAGGAAAGATGAATAAAAGAATTTTTGTTTCTAAAAAACAAGGATTTCAAGTTGAAGGAAATTCAATCTTAAATGAAATTAGAGAAAACTTATATGAAACAGGTCTTACTAAAGCAGAGTTATATAATGTTTATGATATTTTTAACTGTGATGAAGAAGATATAAAACTTTTGAAAACTAAAGTTTTATCAGAACCTGTTACAGATAATGTATATGATGAAATAGATTTAGAAGGGAAAACTTATGTTGCAATAGAAAATCTTCCAGGGCAATATGATCAGAGAGCTGACTCAGCAGAACAATGTCTTGCATTGTTAAATAGTAAAGATAGTGTTACTATTAAAAGTGGTAGAGTAATAATATTTTATGGGAAAGTAAAAGATTTAGAAAAAATTAAAAAATATCTAATTAACCCAGTTGAAACAAGAGAAAAAGACTTAACAGTTCTAGAAAATAATGAAGATGTTACAGTGGATCCTGTTCCAGTATTAGATGGATTTAGAAAACTTTCAAGAGTTGAACTTGAAAATTTTGTAAGTGCTAATGGACTTGCAATGACAGCTGATGATTTAGAGCATATTCAAAAATATTTCATAGAAGAAGATAGAGATCCAACAGAAACAGAAATAAAAGTTCTTGATACTTATTGGTCAGATCACTGTAGACATACAACATTTGAAACATTTTTAAAGAGTGTAACAATTGAAAAAGGTGAGATGACAGAAGCTATTCAAAAAGCTTATGAAAAATATTTAAAATTAAGAACAGAAGTTCATGGAAATAAAAAGCCAATGACTCTTATGGATATGGGAACACTTGGTGGAAAATATATGAGAAAAATTGGTAAACTTGATGATATGGAGATTACTGATGAAATAAATGCTTGTAGTATAGAAGTTGATATTGATGTTGATGGTGAAAATGAAAGATGGCTTTTAATGTTTAAAAATGAAACTCACAACCACCCAACAGAGATAGAGCCTTTTGGTGGAGCAAGTACTTGTATAGGTGGAGCTATAAGAGATCCACTTTCAGGAAGAGCTTATGTGTATCAAGCAATGAGAATAACAGGTGCTGGAGATATATGTGAGAAATTAGAAGATACACTTCCAAATAAACTTCCTCAAGTAAGAATTTCAAAAGGAGCAGCTCATGGATATTCTTCTTATGGAAACCAAATTGGACTTGCAACTACATTTGTAAAAGAGATATATCATGATGGATATAAGGCAAAAAGAATGGAAGTTGGAGCAGTAGTTGGAGCAGTTAAAAAAGAATATGTATTAAGAGAAGAACCAAAACCAGGAGATTTAGTAATAGTTCTTGGAGGAAAAACAGGAAGAGATGGAGTAGGTGGAGCAACAGGTTCATCTAAAGAGCATAACGATTCATCACTTACTAAATGTTCTTCAGAAGTTCAAAAAGGAAATGCACCAATAGAAAGAAAAATTCAAAGAGCATTTAGAAATCCAGAAGTTACAAAACTTATTAAAAAATCAAACGATTTTGGTGCTGGAGGAGTTTCAGTAGCAATAGGAGAACTTGCAAGAGGAATAGAAGTAAATCTTGATATGGTTTCAGTAAAATATCTTGGACTTAGTGGAACAGAACTTGCAATTAGTGAATCTCAAGAGAGAATGGCAGTAGTTATTTCTCCAGAAAATCAAGAAAAATTTGAAGCATTAATGAAAGAAGAAAATCTTGAAACAAGATTAGTAGCAAAAGTAACAGAAAAAGAAAATCTTGTAATCAAATTTAGAGGAGAAACAATTGTTGATATAGCAAGAAGTTTCTTAGATACAAATGGAGTTAGACAAGAGCAAGATGTAAAAGTTGTGGCTCCTGTAAAACAAGAGATGTTTAAGTCTGATAAAGTTGGAACAACAGAAGAAAAATTAGTAAAAATTTTAAAAGATATGAATGTTGCCTCTCAAAGAGGAATGGTTGAAATGTTTGACTCAACAGTAGGACGTTCAACAGTTCTTATGCCATACGGAGGAAAATATCAACTTACAGAGAGTGAAGGAAGTGTTCAAAAATTCCCTACATTTGGATTTACAAATACAGCTTCAGTTATGACTTATGGATTTAATCCTTATATTTCTGAAAAATCTCCATACTTAGGAGCAATTTATGCAGTAATAGAATCACTTGCAAGACTAACAGCAGTTGGAGCAGATTATAAGAAAGCAAGACTTACTTTCCAAGAGTACTTTGAAAGATTAGGAAAAGATTCTTCAAGATGGGGAAAACCATTTATGGCACTTCTTGGAGCATTAGAAGCTCAAGTGGAATTTGAAACACCAGCTATTGGTGGAAAAGATAGTATGAGTGGAACATTTAAAAATATAGATGTACCTCCTACATTAATATCTTTTGCAGTAACAACAGAGAAAACTCAAAATATAATATCTTCAGAATTTAAAGGAAAAGGAAATTATATTTATTTAGTAAAACCAGAATACAATAGTGACTTCACACCAAAATATGATACAGTAAAATCTGTATTTGATAATGTAAGAAAAGAAATTCTTTTAGGAAAAATAATTTCAGCTTCAGTTGTAAAATTTGGTGGAGTAGCAGAAGCATTAATGAAAATGACATTTGGAAATAAATTAGGAATAAATGTTAAAACAGACGAAGAATTATTTGATTTAATTCCAGGAGCAATAGTTGTTGAATCTAAAGAAAAATTATCTTTTGGAACTCTTCTTGGAACAGTTGAAGATACAAAAGAGATAAAAATAAATGATGCAGTAATTAATATAGATAAAGCATTAGTTGATTGGGAAGAAAGATATGCAAAAATTTATCCTTATAATACAGGAGCAGAGGATAAAAAAGTATTTACTCCAACAGAGAAAAAAGGAAATATGAAACAAAAAGCTTCTGTTTTATATGATGAACCAAAAGTTTTAGTTCTAGCATTTCCAGGAACAAACTCAGAATATGATACAGCAAAAGCATTTGAAAGAGCTGGAGGAAAATCAGAAATATTTGTTATAAATAACTTAACAGTTAAAGATATGGAAGCATCAATAGATGAGCTTAGCAAAAAAATTAAAGAAGCTCAGATAGTTGCTCTTCCAGGAGGATTTAGTGCAGGAGATGAACCAGATGGTTCTGGTAAATTCATAACAAATATATTACAAAATCCAAAAGTAAAATTAGCAATAAAAGAATTTTTATCAAATGAGGGATTAATGTTAGGTATATGTAACGGATTCCAAGCTTTAATAAAATCTGGATTACTTCCATATGGAGATATGGATAAATTAAATGAAAATTCTCCAACATTATTTAGAAATGATATAAACCGTCATATATCAAGAATAGCAACAACAAGAATAGCATCTAATTCATCACCTTGGCTTTCATCTTTTGAAATAGGAGATATGCATTCAATGACACTTTCACATGGAGAAGGAAAATTTGTAGTAAGTGAAGAGTTTGCAAAAGAATTATTTGAAAATGGACAGGTAGCAACTCAATATTGTAATCTTGATGGAGAGCCTACAATGGACGGAGAGTATAACTTAAATGGTTCATACTATGCTATTGAAGGAATAACATCTAAAGATGGACAAATACTTGGAAAGATGGGACACTCAGAGCGTTATGAAGATGGAACATTCAAAAATATTTATGGTGAAAAAATGCAGGATATCTTCCAGAATGGAGTAAATTTCTTTAAGAAATAATAAAAACCCTAGATGAGAAGGCATTGTATTATTTAGTAATATTTGTAAAATTTTAATATCATACAAGTCGTATAAAATTAAGGAAGAGGATGAAAAAATGAGAGAATTTGATTATATATTAGATGAGATTCATGAAGAATGTGGGGTATTTGCAGTTCATAATGTAGAAAATGCAGCTCAACTTACATATTATGGATTACATTCTTTACAACATAGAGGACAACAAGGGGCAGGAATAGCTACTTCTGACAATGGTTATATTTCAAGATATAGAGGAAATGGTCTTGTAATAGAGGTATTTAATAGTGAAAATATTTCTCAATTAAAAGGAAATATGGCAATAGGTCATGTGAGAATGGGAGATGTAAAAGCTCCAGGAATAGAAAATATTCAACCACTTTTAGTTCGTTCACACTTAGGAGATTTCTCTGTTGCTCATAACGGAAGAATAGTAAATGGAGACCAAATTAGAATGCAACTTGAATTTGAAGGAAGTATATTTCAGTCATCTTCAGATAGTGAAATTTTATGTCATCTTATTCAAAAGGAATCAGGAACTTTTACAGAAAAGCTAACAAAAGCGGTTTCAAAATTAGAAGGAGCTTTTACTTTTGTGGTTATGACAGGGAATACAATTTATGCAATAAGAGATAAAAATGGTCTTCATCCTCTTTCAATAGCACAACTTGGAGATGGGTATGTAGTAAGTTCAGAAACAGTAGCTTTTGAAACTTTAGGAGCTAAGTTTTTAAGAAGTGTAAAACCTGGAGAAATTATAAAAATAAATAAAGAGGAATTAAAATCAATTTTCTATACAAATTCTACACAAGATAAAATGTGTTCAATGGAATTTATTTATTTCTCAAGACCAGATAGTACAATCAATGGTCTTAATGTTCACACATCAAGAAGAATATGTGGAAGAATATTAGCAGAAGAAAGTCCATGTCCTGAGGCGGATATGGTAATTGGTGTTCCAGATTCATCACTTTCAGCAGCAGTTGGATATGCAGATGGTTCAGGTTTACCATATGAAACAGGTCTTATAAAAAATCGTTATATAGGAAGAACATTTATTCAACCAACACAAAAAGAAAGAGAAAGAGGAGTAAAAATGAAACTTTCTCCAATGTCTTCAGTAATTGCAGGTAAAAAAATAGTTCTTGTTGATGACTCAATAGTAAGAGGGACAACAAGTAAATATATAATTAAACTATTAAAAGAGGCAGGAGCTAAAGAGGTTCATGTTAGAATAGCTTCTCCTACTATGATAGCTCCATGTTTTTATGGAGTAGATACATCAAGTCTTAAAGATTTAATAAGTGCTAGAATGAATCTTGAAGAATTAAGAGAATATATAGCAGCAGATTCATTAGCATTTTTATCAGTAGAGGGATTAAGAAAAGGACTTGGAGATAATATTTGTGCAGCTTGTTTTGACAAAAACTATCCAACATATTTATTTGGTTTAGATGAAAAATTTAAAGAGGAAAAGGAAGGTAAATAAGAGATGAGTAAAAAATATATGGAATCAGGTGTAAACTTAGAAGCTGGATATGAATCAGTAAGAAGAATTAAATCTCATGTGGAGAGAACAAAAGTAAAAGGTATGATAGACAGTTTAGGTGCATTTGGAGGAATGTTTGATTTATCATCTTTAGGATATAAAGAACCAGTTCTTATTAGTGGAACAGATGGAGTTGGAACAAAATTAATGCTTGCTTTTGAAATGGATAAGCATGACACAATAGGACAAGATGTTGTTGCTATGTGTGTAAATGATGTGTTAGTTCAAGGAGCTATGCCAATATTCTTTTTAGATTATGTTGCCGTAGGTAAAAATTTTCCAGAACAAATTGAGCAAATAGTAAAAGGTGTTGCAGATGGTTGTGTTCTTTCTGAATGTGGACTTATAGGTGGAGAAACAGCAGAAATGCCAGATATGTATGAGGTAGGAGATTATGACCTTGCAGGTTTCTGTGTTGGAGTTGTTGAAAAAAGTAAACTTATAACAGGAGCAAAAGTTAAAAAAGGAGATAAAATAATAGGACTTACTTCTTCAGGAGTACATTCGAATGGGTTCTCTCTTGTAAGAAAAATAGTTATGAAAGATAAAAAATTAGATTTAAATGGGTATACAGATGTATTTAATGGAAAAACTTTAGGAGAAACACTTCTTGCACCAACAAGAATTTATGTTAAAACAATAAAAGCATTACTTGAAAAAATTGAAGTAAATGGAATGTGCCACATAACAGGTGGAGGATTCTATGAAAATGTACCAAGAATTCTTCCAGAAGGATTACAAGCAAAAATAGATACAAAAGCTATTGATACTCCTGAAATATTTAAATTCTTAGCTAAAGAGGGAGATGTACCTAAGGAAGATATGTATAATGTATTTAACATGGGAATTGGATTTATGATAGTTCTAGATGCAGAAAAAGTAGATGAAGCTATGGAAGTATTAAAAGCTAATGGAGAAAAACCTGTTGTTTTAGGTGAGATAGTAGAAGGTGAAGGAGTAGACCTTGTATGGTAAGAGTAGCTATATTCGCTTCTGGTAATGGAGGGAATTTTGAAAGTTTAGTAAGAACAAGTAGAGAGTGGAGACACTCTCCTTGTTCTATAGAACTTCTTATTGTTGATAAAAAAAATGCATTTGCAATAAAAAGAGCTGAAAATCTTGGAATACCATGTTATGTAGTTTCTTTAAAAGAATGTGAAAATAAAAAAGAATATGAAGAAAAAATAATAAAAACATTAAAAGAAAATAATATAGAACTTATAGCTCTTGCTGGATATATGAAAATTATATCAGAAGTGTTGTTAGAAGCTTATAGAGATAAAATTATAAATATTCATCCTGCTTATTTACCAAATTTTCCTGGAAAAGATGGAATAGGAGATGCTTATAGAGCAAGAGTAAAAGAAACTGGTGTTACCATTCATTATGTTGATGAAGGTGTAGATTCAGGAAAAATCATTTATCAAGAAAAATTAGTAATTGATAAGGCGTGGAGTTTAGAAAAATTAGAAGAAGAGATACATAAAATAGAACATAGAATTTATCCTATGGTTTTAAAGCAGCTTTGTGAAAAAATTGAGGAGGAAAGAAATTAAATGAAAAGAGCATTAATAAGTGTTTCAGATAAAACAGGAGTAATAGAATTTGCAAAAGAATTAAATGAATTAGGATATGAAATAATATCAACAGGAGGAACTAAAAAAGCTCTTGATGATGCAGGTCTTAAGACTCTTTCTATCTCTGAAATAACTCATTTTCCAGAAATGATGGATGGAAGAGTAAAAACTCTTCATCCTAATGTTCATGGAGGACTTCTTTGTGTAAGAGATAATGAAGAACATATGAAAGATTTATTAGAAAATAAAATAGAACTTATAGATTTAGTTGTTGTAAATCTTTATCCATTTAAAGAAACTCTTAAAAAAGGTGGAACACATGAAGAACTTATTGAAAATATAGATATTGGTGGACCTAGTATGTTAAGAAGTGCTGCTAAAAACCATAAGTTTGTAACAGTGTGTGTTGACCCAGAAGATTATGAAAGAGTAATTTCTGAAATAAAAGAAAATGGAGATACAACTCTTGAGTTTAGACAATATCTTGCTGCAAAAGTATTCAGAACAACAGCTGCTTATGATTCACTTATAGCTGGATATTTAACAAAAAAATTAGGAATAGAGTATCCAGAAAAATTAACTCTTACTTATGAAAAAGTTCAAGATTTAAGATATGGTGAAAATCCACATCAATCAGCTGCATTCTATGCTTGTCCAATGGTTGGATATTCAATAGCTGGAGCAAAACAACTTCATGGAAAAGAATTATCTTATAATAATATTCAAGATGCAAATGGGGCTATTGAAATATTAAGAGAATTTAAAGATGGAAAAAAAGCAGTAGTTGCTGTAAAACATACAAATCCATGTGGAGTAGGACTTGGAGATACTTTAAAAGAAGCATGGGATAAAGCTTATTCAGCTGACCCTATTTCTATATTTGGAGGAATTGTTGCAGTTAATGATACTATTGATGAAGAAGTTGCAACAGAACTTCATAAACTTTTCTTAGAAATAGTAATTGCACCAGCATTTACAGAAAAAGCTCTTGAGATATTAATGGCTAAGAAAAATATAAGACTTATGACTCTTGATATAAACCAAGAAATTGTAAACAAACAAAGAGTTATGGGAGTAAATGATGGACTTTTAGTTCAAGATATAGATTATGGAACAGTAACAGCAGAAGACTTAGTTTGTGTTACAGAAACTAAACCAACAAAAGAGGATATAGAAGAACTTTTATTCGGTTGGAAAGTTGTTAAAAATGTTAAATCAAATGCAATAGTAATAAGTAAAGGAAATCAAACTCTTGGAGTTGGAGCAGGTCAAATGAATAGAGTTGGAGCAGCTAAAATAGCTTTAGAGCAAGCTGGAGAAAAATCAGTTGGTTCATATATGTCATCAGATGCATTTTTCCCAATGCCAGATACAGTTGAGTTAGCAGTAAAACATGGAGTAAAAGCTATAATTCAACCAGGTGGATCAATAAAAGATCAACTATCAATAGATGTATGTAATGCTCATGGAATAGTAATGGTATTTACTAAGATGAGACATTTTAAGCACTAATTATAAAAATATTACAAGGAGTATTTTAAATGAAAATATTAGTTATAGGAAAAGGTGGAAGAGAACATGCACTTGCATGGAAATTAAATCAAAGTCCTTTAGTTGAAAAAGTATATATAGCTCCAGGAAATCCAGGAACAGCAAAGTTTGGAATAAATGTAGATATAAAAGATAGTGATATTGAAGCTCTTTCTGAATTTGCTGTAAAAGAAAAAATAGATTTAACAGTAGTAGGACCAGAAACAACTCTTGCTTTAGGAGTAGCAGATGTTTTTGAAGCAAAAGGATTAAAAATATTTGGACCAAAAAAAGATGTAGCAAGACTTGAAAGCAGTAAAGATTTTGCAAAACATATTATGAATAAATATAATGTTCCAACAGGAGCATATGAAACATTTACAGATTTTTCTAAAGCAAAAGCTTATGTTGAAGAACATGGAGCTCCTATTGTTATAAAAGAAGATGGACTTAAGGCTGGAAAAGGTGTAACAGTTGCAATGAAAATAGAAGAAGCTTTTGAGGCTCTTGAAATTGCATTTGCTATTCCAGACAATAAAGTTGTAATAGAGGAATATTTAGATGGATTTGAGTTTTCTCTTATAGCTCTAGCTCATGAGGATAAAGTAATTCCTTTAGAGGTTGGACAGGATCATAAAAGAGTTTTTGATGGGGATAAAGGTCCAAACACAGGTGGGATGGGAGTGTATTCTCCTGTAAGAAGAGTAACAAAAGAGATAATAGATGCTAGTGTAAATGAGATTATAAGACCAACTCTTGAAGGACTAAAAAAAGAGGGACTTCCTTTTACTGGTTTTATTTTTGCTGGAATAATGGATACTAAAGATGGAGTAAAAACTATTGAGTTTAATGCAAGATTTGGAGATCCAGAAGCAGAAGTAATTCTTCCAAGAATGAAAAGTGATTTAGTTCAACTTATTCTTAATATAATGGATGGAAAAGAAAGTGAAGTTGAGTGGTCAGAAAAAACAACAGTAGGAGTTGTTTTAGCTTCTGAAGGATACCCAGCTTCGTCAACTTCTGATGCAGAAATTGAGATAGAAAATATGGAATCTCAACTTTTCCATATGGGAACAAAAGAAGAAAATGGAAAACTTTATACTAATGGTGGAAGAGTTCTTATTGTTGTTGCAGAAGGAGATACTCTTAAAGAAGCAAAAGAAAAAGCTTATAGTGATGTTGAAAAAATAAAATGTAAAAAATTATTTTTTAGACATGACATAGGTGCAAAAGATGTGGTATAATATTCTTCATATAAAAAATAAATTATAAAAATATTGAAATTAAAGGAGAAAGATAATGGATACAATGAATGGAAAAATTGTAAAAGAAGCAATTACTTTTGATGATGTTCTGTTAATACCAGCAGAATCTAATGTATTACCTCAAGATATAAATTTAAGAACTAAACTTACTAAGAAAATAACTTTAAATGTGCCTATTCTAAGTGCTGCAATGGATACAGTAACTGAAGCAGAATTAGCAATATCTCTTGCTAGACAAGGTGGATTAGGATTTATTCATAAAAATATGACAATAGAAGAACAAGCTAAAGAAGTAGATAAAGTAAAAAGAAATGAAAGTGGGATGATAAAAGATCCAATCACTTTAACTAAAGATTGCACTCTTGCAGATGCAGATGAATTAATGGGGCAGTATAAAATATCTGGTCTTCCTGTAATTGAAGAAGATGGAAAATTAATAGGAATTATAACAAATAGAGATTTAAAATATAGAAAAGATTATGATACTAAAATAGCAGATGTAATGACTAAAGAAAATCTTATTACAGCTCCAGTTGGAACAGGATTAGAGGAAGCTAAAGAAATTTTAATATCAAATAGAATTGAAAAACTTCCAATAGTTGATGAAGATGGATACTTAAAAGGATTAATTACTATAAAAGATATAGATAAGATAGTAGAATATCCAAATGCTTGTAAAGATGAGCATGGAAGATTAAGAGTAGGAGCAGCGGTAGGTGTAGGAAATGACACATTAGAAAGAGTTGCAGCTTTAGTAAAAGCGGGAGCAGATATAATCACTGTTGACTCAGCTCACGGACATTCAGCAGGAGTTATAAGAAGAGTTAAAGAAATAAGAGATGCTTTCCCAGACATTCAACTTGTAGCAGGAAATATTGTTACAGCAGAAGCTGCACTTGCTCTTATAGAAGCTGGTGTAGATGCAGTTAAAGTAGGAATAGGACCAGGTTCAATTTGTACGACAAGAGTTGTAGCAGGAGTTGGAGTTCCTCAATTAACAGCAGTAAATGATGTATATCAAGTATGTAAAGAAAGAGGAATTGGAGTTATAGCAGATGGTGGTATTAAATTATCAGGAGATATAGTAAAAGCTCTTGCTTGTGGTGCTGACTGTGTAATGCTTGGAGGAGTTCTTGCAGGAACAAAAGAAGCTCCAGGTGAAGAAGTAATATATGAAGGAAGAAGATATAAAGTCTATGTAGGAATGGGATCTCTTGCAGCAATGAAGAGAGGTTCAAAAGACAGATATTTCCAAAATGATGCTAAGAAATTAGTTCCTGAAGGAATTGAAGGAAGAATAGCATATAGAGGAGATCTTAAAGATGTAATATTCCAACTTTGCGGAGGAATTAGAGCAGGAATGGGATATTGTGGAACTCCTACAATAGAAGATCTTAAATTAAATGGAAAATTTGTTAAGATAACAGGAGCAGGATTAAAAGAAAGTCATCCTCATGATATTCAAATAACTAAAGAAGCTCCAAATTACTCAAGATAATAAAAATATAAAATAAAAATAGGCTGAGAATAAAAGATGAAAAACTTCATTATTTTATTCTCAGTTTTTTATTTTTCTAAAATTTATAAAAATAATTATTTAATTTATCAAAGCCTAAAAAAATAATAC